>CAYHSY010000087.1:0-1518 GCA_964359435.1 uncultured Candidatus Saccharibacteria bacterium | reverse complement strand
CCTTGCGCCGCCGGAAGACGAACTGAGCTGAGCCCAAGCTGTGGTGCCTAACCTTGTCAAGTTCATGACCACAGCGCAGCCTACCTGCAAAAGTGCAATAGACAGACAACCCAAACGAGCCGCTCCCCAAGTTAGTCACAATCTCTATCGCCACACACAACCAGTCACCCAGTGGTTGATCACGGTAGACTACACGAAGCTGAAAGCCGGTGTCCCCAGAACAAGAGCACAAGCCCTGCGCGGCGGCGAGACGCACGGTTTCCTCGAATTCACAGCCCTCAGGCCGGCCCAAATCGGCGTTGGAAACCATCACCAGCTCAATTTCCTCTTCCTATTGAGTCAACTGTAACTCCCATTTGTAAACCCCATAGTAAATCTGGGCTCCACTCGCACTGATGGCGCCCCAAAAGTCGTCTACTGACTTATACACGAGGAGCTTGAGAGTGCGATAAGTAGGGAAAGTGCTCATGATCAGCGCTCCTTCTTTTAATTACCAAACCATTTCTCGAACGAAATGCCTGATTGATGGCTCGCTTAATGCTCAATACATCATGACCGAGATTATTTGAATAGTCAAATTTGCTTTTTATCAATTTTCGCGTAGCGCAAGACGCGCCAAGGAGGTGTGCCCACGGCGGCACTCCGACGCGGCGCAACGCAGCGATACACGAAAAGAATAAAAAGCGTTCGATTCAGGCGCGGGGGGCTTTGAAAGGGACCGTAAACGTCACCGTCGTTCCTTTCTTTTCCTCCGATTCAATCCAAATTTTGCCTCCATTCAATTCGATCGCTTCCTTGGCGATATACAAACCCAAACCGGTCCCGACCGGCTTAATTTTTTCAATGCCCGGCACGCGGTAAAACCTCTGAAAAAGTTTGGGCATTTCCATCTTGGGTATGATGGGCCCCCAATTATGGACAGTCACAACATATGAATCGTGGCCCTCGTTTTCCGAAAGACCAACATCTATGTCCGACCCTTCATCGCCGTAACTCACGGCATTGTCTAAAATGTTCTGGCACGCCCTAACCAGATAATCATTGCAAATTTTTACCATATGAATATCCGCGGGAACAGAAAAAACAATCTGTTGGTTTTTTGCCGCGGCGATAGGCCTGATCATTTCTACCAAAGATTGGATAATTTCCTTCAGATCGCACATGGAAAAATTCGGCTCTATTTCTTTGGTGGCAAATTTAGATACGTCAAGCATATCGTTCACAATGCTCATGGCAATCGCATCGGCTTCCTGCATGGATTGAAGTTTTTGGCGGATCTGAGCCGGCATGCCGTCTTTAGCGGTCATTAAACTCTCAAGAATAAATTTGATGGTAGTCAAAGGCGCCCGCAACTGATGCGAAAGCAAGGCCAAGAATTTTTCCTGCTCGGAATCCCCGCCGGAAAGACCAGTTAAACCGCTTTTAATTTTTATTTTTTCTTTTTCCATTTTATTTCTTTTTCTATATTTATGCCGGCAGGGCAAATGAAAAGGTGCTGCCCTTATCTTTACCGGCTGA
>CAYHSY010000086.1:0-1520 GCA_964359435.1 uncultured Candidatus Saccharibacteria bacterium | reverse complement strand
ACCTTCTTTATATTGTCGGAATATTGATTTCGCATTACGAGCATTCCGACGGCCATAGACGCAGCCAGCTTAAATATTTATTTTTGGGTATTTTCATAGCTTTTGTGGGCGGCTCCATGAATTATTTACCATGGTATAAAATTCCCATTCCGCCATACTCCAATATCTTTGTGGCGGTTTATCTTTCAATTTTTGCCTACGCCATTACCGTTTATCATTTAATGGATATCAAGATTTTCGTGCGTCTTGGTACGGTTTTTACCGCGCTTTTTACTATTGTCGCCGCTTTTTATTTTTCAGCCGTCAGTTTACTTTCCAGATTTTTCGGCGGACCGATTACCGTGCTTTTGCCTTCATTCATAATTGCCGTGACTTTTTTGCCGGTGAAGCGCGTTATTGAAAATTTGACGGATAGGTTATTCTTTCAGAAAAAATATAATTTTAATGAAGTGTTGAACGGCCTGGCCGGTGTTATCCACGACGTTGGGCCGGATTTGAAATCTATTTTGACGATTTTTGATTTCACTGTCGCGGATGCTTTGCATGTCGAGAGGTCGGCTATCGGCGCCATATCCGCGCCTGGAGCTTTACAGTTGTCGCAATTCTTAAACGGCGGCACATTACAATCGGCTTTATTGCCGGGCAGCCATCCATTGGTTAGATATTTTATGGAAAATCGCAATCCGCTGTTGGATGTGGCAGAATTTTCCAGTCGTTCAAATCTTGCCGGAGAATCCGGAAATTTAGACGGGGAAGCCAGGGCCTCTCTTGTTGCCTTAGGTTTTGCGCTGGCTTTTGCCGTAAGATATAAGGAAAAAATACTTTTTATTTATTTGCTTGGGGCCAAGAAGTCGCGGGATATGTTTTATAAAGATGACATAGCTTTAATGATGCATGCCGGCAATGAAATTGCGGCTTTCGTGGAAAGCGCGCGTCTTTATAAAGAGCTAGAGAGCGCTTTGGAGTCCAAATCCCAGTTTATTTCAGTAGTTTCGCATCAAATGCGCACGCCGATCTCCGGTATCCGCTGGAGTTTGGAGTTATTGCAGCAAAAGACTATGACTGAAGAAAAACGAGCGGAGTTTTTGAACAATGCCTATCACAATGCCGTTTTTTTGGTTGAACAATTGGATGATGTTCTGACGGCTTTGAATATACAAGACCGGGCTTTGGTTTTAGACAAGTCGGCTTGCGATTTGGAGGCGGCGCCAAAAGAACTGATGCATTTTTTTGACCACGAAGTTATTGAAAAACGGTTAAAGATTGATTTTCAATCCGCCGCTTCGGCTAAAGCGATTGAATGTGATACTAACAAAATTAATAAGGTTATCCGTATTTTTTTGAAAAACGCGGTTACTTATACGCCGCCGGGTGGACGGGTTAACATTTCCACCCGTATGGAGCAAAGGAGCGGCAAGGCATATTTTGTTTTTGAGGTGGCGGATACCGGTATCGGCATAACGCCGGACGAGCAAAAGAAAATTTTTGATAAGTTTTTCAGGGGCGAGCGGGCCCGGTTG
>CAYHSY010000085.1:0-1577 GCA_964359435.1 uncultured Candidatus Saccharibacteria bacterium | reverse complement strand
AAGACTCGTGTCGTCGCCCGCAACCAGCAGTTGGTGCGGATCGACCGCGAGAAGACGGAGTATCTTTCCGTCGGAGCGGAAAAAGCCATCCTCGCGGCATTTGAAAGATCGATTAAAAGTTGTGACGGCGTAGCGATTGCCGATTATGCCAAAGGCGTGGTTACCAGGCATATCGCTGAACGGGTCATTGCTCTTGCTAATAAATACGGCAAGCCGGTGGTGGTGGACACCAAACCCAAGCATGCCAATTTTTTCCAAAACTTTACTTTGATCAAAACCAACCACAAGGAAGCTGTGGGGATTTCCGGCGTGGATGATCTTAAACTTGCCGGCCGTAAGATGCAGGAGATGATGGGGTGCAATGTGCTTATTACCCGCGGCGCGGAAGGGATGATGCTTTTTGCCGGCAAAGAACATATGAATTTTCCGACTCAAGCGCGCGAGGTGTACGATGTGGTGGGTGCTGGGGATACGGTTGTCGCCGCGCTCCTTCCCGCGCTCGCTTCGGGGGCAACACTGCGCGAAGCAACAATTATTGCGAATTACGCGGCCGGTATTGTGGTTGGGAAAGCCGGTACGGCGACGGTCGGGCCGGAAGAATTGAAAGAAAGTTTGGTTTAGCTACTAAATACGAAATGTGTACGAATATACGAAAAAGAGATTGCCGCGGAGTACCTCGCAATGACAGATAAGACCATATGTTAAATAAAATAAAAACAGAAAAAGAACTGTTGGCGCTTGTCGGCGGCCTGAAGGCTGTCGGTAAAAAAATTGTCACTTACAACGGTTCTTTTGATCTGCTCCATGCGGGACACGCGCGGGCGATCGCGGAGGCCAAGGGTTTGGGTGATGTCTTGGTGATGCTTTTGAACAGCGATAAATCGGTCAAAAGTTATAAGAGCTCCAAGCGGCCGATTGTCGCGGAGGGCGACCGGGCGGTGCTCCTCGGCGCTATCGCGGCGGTGGATTATGTTTGTCTTTTTGATGACATCAACCCTAAGCGGATTTTGTCTCTTATTAAGCCGGATGTGCACGCGAATGGCGCCGATTGGGGACGCGATTGCCTGGAACGGGAGGTGGTGGAGAGGCATGGCGGCCGGATCCATATTTTGAAATGGAGCGCGGGACTTTCCAGTTCCAATTTGATTAAAAAGATTATTTCGTCATACAGAACTCCGAGCATTAAAGCCGTGTTTTTGGACAGGGATGGCACTATAAATGATAACCGTCCGCATGGCTATGTTCATCGGAAAGAGGATTGGAAGTTTCTACCGGGCGTTATCCCGGCGCTTCGAAAATTATCCAAGACTGATTATAAAATTTTCATCGCGACAAACCAATCCGGCATCGGCCGCGGTTATTATACCTTGAAAGCCATGCAATCACTCCATGCTTATGTGTTGCGGGAATTAAGAAATAAGGGCGTAAGAATCGACGCTGTTTATTTTTGTCCGCATAACCCGGACCGCGGTTGCGATTGCCGCAAGCCCGCGCCGGGCATGGCGCTCGCGGCCGTTGCTGATTTTGATGTCAGCTTGAATGACAGCTGGATGGTGGTGGACAGGGATGTGGATGTT
>CAYHSY010000084.1:1072-1603 GCA_964359435.1 uncultured Candidatus Saccharibacteria bacterium | reverse complement strand
GCACCACCTCTTCGTTGATGGACGCGCAAATTGTGCTGGGGAATGGCTTGTCTGATGGCCTGGTTTTATACCCTTTGAATGCCGGTCTGCCTCCCGCTTCAATAATCATTTTTTCCGCGGCCAAATCTATTTCCCATGTAGAAATTCCCGGCCGGCACATTTTTGCCAGGTCATCCAAAATACGGCCCATAATTTGGCCGCCTTCTTTTATTTTTTTAATTTCTTCATGAGTTTTAATAAGCATAATGAGTGAGTGATAATGGCTAAATTTATTTAGACATTTCCGAGCGAATTTTGCTTATACCTTAGTATTAACATAATACTTTATCAATATCCTTTTCCACGTTTTCGATGGTTTGATTGCCGTCTATTTTTACCAAAACACCCAATTCTTTATAAAAATTTACTATTGGAGCCAAAACTATATTCCCTTGTTTAGCAATTCTTTCTTTTATAATCTTAGGATCGTCATCTTCCCTATTTTCTAAATCGCGACGCTTGGTTAATCTGTCCAAAGATTCTTTGTCGCTT
>CAYHSY010000084.1:0-1062 GCA_964359435.1 uncultured Candidatus Saccharibacteria bacterium | reverse complement strand
GGTTTGTCCGGTTGGTTAATCTGGTTAAAGAATCTTCGTCGTTTAAAGCAACCTCTAAAGCCTGCACTTCTTTAGCTAAATTTTTGGCTTTAAAAAAATCTTGGAAACCTTGCGCCTGTTCTAAATTGCGGATAGCGCCGTCTAATACCACACCTTTACCAGCAATCAGATTTTTTTCAATCTCACCAAAAACCAATTGATAAATAAGGTTGTCGGACACAAGCTGTCCGGATTTCATTTGCTCAACCGCTTCTTTTTCCACGGAATTTAATTCCGGCTTCCCGGCCAAAGCGCGCAATAAATCACCGCTGGAAAGATGGGTATAGCCATGTTTGGCGGCAATTTTTTTGGCCTGCGTGCCCTTACCCGACCCGGGCGGACCAATCATGATGATTATTTTGTGCATACAAAAAGTCTTTTTAACTCTTTTAGCTTATCATTTTAGCGAATTTTTTTCAATAACCTATATAAATTAAAGGGGGTCGACATGCATAGCGCACATCGACCCCAGACCGATTCAAGATCACATCTTGATGAGTTGAATTTCGTCACCCACGATACTGAAGGAGAAGTCGGCCTTGAGCGGGAGCGGAGATTCGCCCACACGCTTGCCACTCTCATCCTTCTGCCAAACCGTTACCGGTTGGCCATCAGGTTGAAGGATCGGCTGACGATGCGTGAGGTTAATGCTCACGGAGTACTGGTCGGGAATCGCCTTGCCGTTCTTGAAGAACGGATTGAAGAACACTTGAGAGGACCACATTGCGCTCTCACAGATGCTCCGGAGCTCGGTACGAATTGTGTCCCGCACCTTACTGAACTCATCTGAACACTCGACGAATTCGCGGCGGGCGAAGATGAAACGCACCATATAATACGAATATCTTCCGTGGGTCTTGTCGGTGTTGGGCCGCTCTTGGGAGAGCGCATCCACAAGTTCGTACCCCGCCACTTCCAGCTCATCGAGAAACCCCGCGAACGAACACTTCGCGCTCGCCTCGATGACCATGATACCGCTGGAGCGACTCGTGCGCTGGGGCCGCGCGCGCTTCGGCGGCCTGG
>CAYHSY010000083.1:0-1669 GCA_964359435.1 uncultured Candidatus Saccharibacteria bacterium | reverse complement strand
TCTGCTTGGGTGAGCGCCGGCGCGTCGTTGATGCCGTCTCCAACCATAGCCACTATTCTTCCTTGCTGTTGCAGTTTTTTAATTTCCAATGCTTTATGTTCCGGCAAGACTTCGGCCAATACATCTTGAATGCCGATCTGTTTCGCGATAGCTTGGGCCGTGCGCCAGTTATCGCCCGTGAGCATAAGCACTTTGAATCCCATTTTTTGCAGGGCCGAAACCGCTGCCGCCGAATTTTCTTTCAGCGTATCAGCTACCGCGACCAATCCCTCAATTGTCCCATTTACGGCCAAGATCATTGCGGTCTTACCTTCTTTTTCCAGCTTTTGCATTTTTTCTTCAACGGAATTATTTAATGTGATTTTTTGAGCGTTCATTAGCAGTCTATTGCCTAAATAAATCTTTCTTCCATCAATAACAGCCTCAATCCCATAACCGGGAATTGCTTGAAAATGATCAATAGGGCTGAAAACTAAATTCTTTTCTATTGCCGCTTTAACCATTGATTCGCCAAGGGGATGCTCGGAGCCTTTTTCAGCCGAAGCGGCTATTTGCAATATTTGATCCGCATTTAATGCCCCTAGATTTACTATGTCTGTTACCGCGGGCTTGCCCTTGGTTAAAGTTCCGGTTTTATCCAGCACTACTGTATTAATTTTTGACGCGCGTTCCAAGGCGTCGCCTCCCTTGATTAAAACACCATGTTCGGCGCCTTTGGCGGTGCCGGCTGCGATAGCGCTTGGCGTTGCTAGTCCAACGGCGCAGGGGCAGGAAATGATCAATACCGTTATGCTTAGCAATACGGAAAAAACTGAAATTGGCACTGTGGATAAAGTGATGCTGGAAAGCAAGAACTTAGTTCCAAATGTAAAAAAAGCGTCATAACCGATAAAGAACCAAAATAGAAAAACAACGAGGGCTAGAATGTGGATAACCAAAATAAAATTGCCGGAAACCTTATCCGCTAATTTTTGAATTTTCGGCTTGGCTAATTGAGCATCTTCAATAAATTTAATAATTTGAGAAAGCATCGTGTCTTTTCCAATTCTTGTCGCCTCAAATTTGATAAGGCCGGTTAGATTGATAGTCGCGCCAATGACCGTATCATTTTCTTTTTTTTCAACCGGTATGCTTTCCCCGGTGATCATTGACTCGTCTATCGCGGAATAGCCGAATCGAATAACCCCATCTACGGGAAATTTTTCTCCGGGCTTAACCACGATCAAATCTCCAACTTTGATTTCGTCTATGGAAATCTCTTGTTCAATCCCATCTCGAAATACTCTCGCTGTTTTTACTTTTAATCCCATCAGTTTTTTAATCGCTTCCGAGGCTTTGCCCCTGGTTAAAACTTCAAGATATCGTCCAAAAACAAGAAAGGCGATAAGAAGCGCCGCGGTTTCAAAAAAAGCGACTTTCTCGCCGCCAAAGCCAATGGTAGGGAAAAATGTGTTAACAACGCCCAGAATATATGCGGCGCCGGTGCCGGTGGCGACTAAAAGATTCATATCTGTAAACCCATGCTTTAATCCGCGATACGTGCCTACAAAGAATTGCCGGCCGGGCCAGAGCATTAACGGCGTGGTCAGCAGCCATAATACATAGCTATTTGCTAAAAAAGCCGGCACAAATGAGCTTAAGATCCAAAATTCTCTAAATGTCCCGAACA
>CAYHSY010000082.1:0-1692 GCA_964359435.1 uncultured Candidatus Saccharibacteria bacterium | reverse complement strand
TTTTAGAGGATCTGACCGCGTTAAGCCGTACAAGTGAACTCTCCCAAAGTGAACGGGAAAAGATTTTGGAATTTTTAACTGCGCCTAAGCGATAATTTTATGAGACAAAACCTCAAATCCCTTCCCATCATAATAGCCGCAGCCTTTTTAATCTCCCTAATCTGGATAGGTTTCCAATCAGATTCCTTATTAACTAAAGCCGGTTCAGTCGGTAATGTCTCCGGCTATGCTTGGTCTCCTAATATCGGTTGGTTAAGCTTTAATTGCGACAATAATCCTCCCTGCGCCCAGAATTACGGTGTATCTATCAATCCCAGCACTGGCCTATTTTCCGGCTATGCCTGGTCTCCCAATATCGGCTGGGTTAGCTTCAATAAAACCGACCTTACCGGTTGCCCCAAACCTTCAATGTCAAAAGCCGCTTTGGAAACAAAATGATAAAGCTGTTCCCGATGGCGCGCCCCGCAATTTTTATTGCTACATTTATGGAAAACGCCCTCTTTAACTATCGACGAATTATCCGCCGGACATTTTTTCGGCATTTCAAATTCTTTTGTCCCGCGCGGACGCAAATCCTTCAAGACCCTGGTTATTTTTGGTATGACATCGCCCGCCCTGCTAACTATAACCGTGTCTCCAATCCTTACGTCCAAACGTCCAATTTCGTCATAATTATGCAAAGTCGCATGAGTTATTGTTATTCCTCCGACTTGGACAGCCTCTAAAACCGCGACCGGAGTCAATGTTCCGGTGCGGCCAACCTGCACTTTTATATCCTCAACAATTGTCGTCGCTTCTCTTGCGGAAAATTTATAGGCAATGGCAGCGCGCGGAGCTTTGCCGATCACCCCGCCGTCTTCAAATTCTTTGTTCAAATTCACGATCACCACGATACCGTCAATTTCATACGGAAGCTTATCACGATGTTTTGCCCAATAATTGCGAAATTCAAAAACTTCTTCGAGCGTAGCAACGGCTTTATTATCCGGATTAGTTTTAAAACCAAGAGATTTTAAAATCTCATGCTCTTCCTGATGGAACTTTTGGCCAAGCTCGCCGATAATATCATATTGATAAGAATCCAATTTGCGGCCAGCCATAACCTTAGGATCAAGTTGGCGGATAGAACCGGCCGCAATATTCCGAGGATTAGCGTAAGTTTTGCCGCCAATTTTTTCTTGTTCCTTATTTATCCTTTCAAATTCCTTTTTAGTCAAAAAAACCTCGCCGCGAACAATAAATTTCCTTGGTAATTGGAAATTGGAAATTTAAGCCGTAGCGGTATTGCTTCAACAGTTTTCAAATTCTGCGTAACATCCTCGCCCACCACCCCGTTGCCGCGGGTGGAACCGCGGACAAAAACTCCATTCTCATATTCAAGTTCAATCGCCAAACCGTCAATCTTTAATTCGCAATAAAACACCGCTGACTTCGCTGACTTTAGCCGACTGCGCTGACTTTTTTCCGCAAAGTCCGCATCTGTCCGCAAGGTCTGCGATACAGAATAGCCCAGATAATTTTCCAATCTTTTCAGCCACGCTTGCATATCTTCTTTAGAAAAAGCATCGTTGAAAGAAAGCATCGGCGCCTCGTGCCGGACTTTAGAAAATTCTTTGAGCGGCTTTCCTCCTACCCTTTGCGTCGGCGAATCCGGCTTGATAAATTCCGGAAATTGCTGTTCTAAATCAAAAA
>CAYHSY010000081.1:0-1745 GCA_964359435.1 uncultured Candidatus Saccharibacteria bacterium | reverse complement strand
CGGCGGCCCGGCGAATTATGAAGTATCGTGTGGGGATGGGCGTTTGGAGAGCGGCAATCTGGAGCCGGCTCAAAGCAAAACACTGTTCCATATTTGGGAGAGGACGGGCGAGTTTTTATTAAAGGTGACGATGGGTTCCGGGGCATCCGGGAAGACTTATTCTTCTTATATCCTCATTTATCCATAAAAAAACGTAGGCGCGTTTCAAAGAGTTTTAATACTAATGGCCAAACCAGCCGATAAAAAACTTTTTATTTTTGATTTGGACGGGACGCTCGCGCCCAGCAAGTCGGTTATGGATGCCGAGATGGCCGGTATCTTGGGCCAACTTTTGTCAACCGGCAAAAGCGTGGCGGTTATTTCCGGCGGTGCGCTGCCGCAATACGAAAAGCAGTTTTTGAACGGTCTCGCGGCGCCGGCGGAGCAGTTGGCGCGGGTTTTTCTTTTTCCGACTTGCGGCGCGGCTTTTTATCGCCACGACGGCGGGGCGTGGCGGTTGGTTTATGAAGAGCGGCTTACAGAGCAGGAGCGGGACAAGATTTTCGGCGCTTTTATGGCGGCTTGGCGGGACGCTGAATACGCGAATCCGGCGCGTCTTTACGGCGAGGTCTTGGAATATCGCGGCACGCAGGTGACATTTTCGGCTTTGGGTCAGCAGGCGCCATTGGCGGAAAAACATGCCTGGGACCCCACGCGCGCCAAGCGTCTTAAGTTGCAGGCGGCGGTCGTTAAATATCTTCCGGAATTCGACGTGAAGTTGGGCGGCTCCACGTCGCTTGATGTGACGCGGCGGGGCGTGGACAAGGCCTATGGCATAGCGCGGATGGAAAAACATCTGGGGTTCAAGAAATCGGAAATGATTTTCTTTGGCGATGCTATTTTTCCCGGCGGCAACGATTACCCGGTCAAATTAGCGGGCGTGGACTGCGTGGCTGTCACGGGGCCGGAAGATACCAAAAATCGCTTGCAAGACATTCTGTTACGTGATAGTATATAATTTTGTACGTTGACATTTCAGAGTCCCATGTTTTCGGAGTGTGAACATGTCGTACCTTACGATTGGCTTGGCAATCCTCGCGGCGGTTTTTCTGTTTTTGCTGGTGAGAAGCCGCAAATTGTCAATTGATAATTTCAGATTGGTAAAGATGTATTGGCGGCGGGGTGATGAGCTTGACCCTACGCAGCCGCAGTTGGATTTAAGCACAGAGATGGTGCACTTGAAAAAACTATCCGAGTTTATTCAAGATGCAAAGAAGAAGCGTAGGCACTGGTGGAGTTCTGATCCAGCTCATATCTGGAGAATAGTGGTCTATCAGCTCGAGATCAGCCCTCATTATACGTCCGGACTACATCAAAGCCCAGAGGGAGGGGGGGCCGATTGGTGCGTCTTAGAAGATTACATGGCACGGATTCGCGCTGACCTTCGACTTGATGAGGATGTTTTTTCGGTTTTCCTGGGGATGTATCCTTGCGGATATCCAGGATGGTCGTTTAATTGCCTAGTTCAAATTCAAGATTGGACGCATATTCAGCGCATCAAGCGGTTCTTGGCTGATTGGCCTGCATACGGCAAGTGTTACGACTCGTCGTTCGCGGCCTTGAATTCCATTGATAAGAATACCGGTAAGCGGCGCGTTGACATGCTGCGTGGCAGCGAAGAGGACGTAAGAGACGTTTATAAGACAGTGTTCCTCGACTGGGTGGCGCCGGAGGAGCCCAAAGAGGAAACAGTGGCAGGATAGTCA
>CAYHSY010000080.1:0-1763 GCA_964359435.1 uncultured Candidatus Saccharibacteria bacterium | reverse complement strand
GTTCCAATTGAGGCATAGGTTCAGAGTAACTGATTTTGGATGAAATTCAAAACCTTGCATTATGCACCTTATTTCTCAATAGTTATCATTCTATTGGTAAATATCAATTTACTTTTTAAGCAGGTCAATAATTCTCAACTTGCATTTTACCAGGAAAAATAGTATACTTTATGTATACAAATACCAGGTAGTGAAAGTTCGATCGCTACCGCGGAAACCCATTAAATCGAACTTCTACTACCTGGATGCCTACATTCCACAACCTCGGACTCGCGCCGAAATTCTTAGAAATCCTCTCTAAACTCGGTTTCGTCTCCCCCACTCCCATTCAAGAGAAAGCCATCCCCATTGCCATTGAGGGCAAGGATTTGGTTGGCATCGCCCAGACAGGCACGGGTAAAACCCTTGCCTTCGGGCTCCCCATGCTCCAGCGCCTGGAAGCCATCAAGGGCCAGGGGTTAGTGGTTTTACCTACACGGGAGCTGGCTCTCCAAGTAGAAGAATCGATCCGCCAAGTGGGCCACACCCTGGGCGTCCGCACGGCTGTCTTGATCGGCGGCGCCGCCATGGGCCCGCAGATGCATGCCATCAGAAACAATCCGCACATTATCATTGCCACCCCCGGCCGCTTAATTGACCACTTGAACCAGCGAAACATCAGCTTAGGCGGCGTCCGCATCGCCGTTTTGGACGAAGCCGACCGTATGCTAGACATGGGTTTTTATCCGCAGATCCAAAAAATCCTCCACGCCCTCCCCACCGAACGACAAACCATGCTTTTCTCCGCCACCATGCCACAAGAGATCATGAAGCTGGCTGTCGCTTACATGAAGCTGCCGGTACGCGTGGAAGTCGCCCCCGCGGGGACCACCTCCGAACGCGTCACGCAAGAACTTTTTATCGTCAGCCGCGACCAAAAAATCCGCTTGCTGGAAAAATTACTCCAGGACTATAAAGGTTCCACGCTTATTTTTTCCCGCACCAAATACGGCGCCAAGCGCATTGCCCATCAAATCAACGCCATGGGCCTCACCGCGGCGGAAATCCACTCCAACAAATCCTTAAACCAGCGCCGTGAGGCCTTGGAGGGCTTCAAAACCGGCCGCTACCGCATCTTGGTCGCGACCGACATCGCCTCGCGCGGCATTGACGTGAAAGGCATCGAACTGGTCATAAACTATGACCTCCCCGGTACATCCGATGACTACGTGCACCGCATTGGCCGCACCGCCCGCGCCGGCGCGGGCGGCCATGCCGTGAGCTTTGCCATGCCCACCGAATTGGGCGAGATCCGCTCTATTGAACGGCTCATCCGCAAACCCTTGCCGGTTTCGGAACTCCCCAAAGATCTTCCGCCGCCCCGCGCCGGCGTCTTGCCGTTTTCCCCGGGCCGCGAAGGTTTTGGCCGCGGCCGTGGCGGGCCGCGTAGCGGCGGTGGCCGGCCGTCTTTCGGCTCCGGCAGCTCCCCCCTGGACCGCTTCCGCCGTTTCCGCCCCCGCCGCTTTGGGAGATAAAAAAGACCGGCCGAAACCTCGGACCGGTTTTTGGTTTACTCATATTCATCTCGCGGTGTCGGCTTGCAGTTTTTGCAAGGCCTATACCCCGCCACAATCGCATCCTCCCAAGTCAGAAAGAAAACACGATTTTCCGGCTTCATCATGCGTTTGCCGGAAGCGCAGTCCAAACGGCCAAATACCTTATGCGTAGTATTCCCGGCATAGCGCCCGGGCATCGCGCTCTCCATGAGCTTCCCTTCTTTCAAG
>CAYHSY010000079.1:0-1773 GCA_964359435.1 uncultured Candidatus Saccharibacteria bacterium | reverse complement strand
TTCTTCCGGCGAGCTGGCCAGCTACCCTTTTTTTAGCCTTGTTTCCAAAGCGGGCGACCCAAAGGTTTATTACATCGGTAATGGCGGAGATGAGAAAAGATGGATTACTTCTTTGGAGGCGTTTCAAGCGAATAATTTTGATTGGCGAGCCGTCAGAACGATCAATGATTTTGATTTTACTTTATATAATAACGGCAAAGATATTGCTGGCGATCTGCTTAATGAGAATAAATCGGTTACTGTAGAGGTGGCGCCGATGCTTAACTCCAATATGCCGCGTGGGGTTGATTTCGGTATTTTGTGGAGTGTGTGGCAAAACATAGAGGATAAGTATCGGGACGGCGGAACGCTGGACAGGCAAAAAATGGCGCAGGGTGCGGCCGATGGAGTTGTGAAGTCCTTAGGTGATCCATACACGGTATTTATGCCGTTTAAAGACGCCCAGCGATTCTCTGAAGATATATCGGGATCTTTTGGCGGTATTGGGGCTGAATTAGGGTATAAAAAGGGCATTGTGATTATTGCTCCACTGAAAGATATGCCCGCGGAAAAGTCCGGTATTCAAGCGGGCGATAGGATATTGGAAATCAATGGTTCATCTACGGTTGATATGACATTAGAAGATGCAGTGTCAAATATCAGAGGGCAAAAGGGAGTGCCAGTTAAGCTCTTAATCGAAAGAGAAGGTTCGGCTAAACTTATAGAATTTAATATAGTCAGGGATACTATCAAGATATCGACGATTGAATGGTCAAAAAAGACAAGTGATACCGCCTATTTGAAAATTTATAATTTTTTCGGGTCAGTCGCGGAAGATTTTGTCGCGGCGGAGAAAGAAATGAGCGCCGCCGGCGTGAAAAAAATTATTCTGGATTTGCGCAATAACCCGGGCGGTCTTTTGGGCGCGTCCATAGATATCGCCGGCGAATTTATTCCCAAAGGCAAGCTGATAGTCTCGCAGGATTTCGGCGCCGGTAAAGAGAAGGACGATTTTTATTCGCCGGGCGGAAGTTTGGAAAATATTCCAGTCGTAGTTTTAGTGAATCAAGGGTCCGCTTCGGCATCGGAAATACTCGCCGGCGCGCTTAAAGATTCCAGAGAAGCAATACTAATCGGCGAGAAAACATTCGGCAAGGGCTCGGTGCAGGAGGTGCTTCAGTTAAGCGGTGGCGCGACCTTAAAGGTAACAGTAGCGTCATGGATCCGCCCGTCCGGCAAGTCCATTGATAAAGAGGGGATAGCGCCCGATGTGCTAGTGGAAATAACCGACGCGGACCGCCAAGTCGGCCGCGACCCGCAACTGGACAAAGCGCTGGAGATTATAAGAGGGTTATAGTTAGGGAAAATTATTTAGAGCTCTTTATCTCTTTGATTCTGTATGGTTGTGTTGTATAATTACAAGCAATGGCTTTACAGGAACAATCAGAAGTTGTCCTCCAGTTTAAAATAAAGCAAATTATTATCGCGGTGTTTTTGTTGTTGTTCGTATTAACAACGACCAGTTTCTTGTTTTATTTCGCTTATGGCCTGATGAAGGACGGTGATTCCTATGATAATCTTAAGATAAGAAATTCTCCCGTTAAAACTCCGGCTTTAAATTTGTCAGCAGTTGTTCCGCAAAAACAATACAAAGATCCGGGCTATTTTCTTTATGGGGAGTTTTCAGCAGAAGATAATAAGTATAGACTTTATAAAGTGTATTATAGAGAATTCGCCAAAGAAGAAATATTTTCTTTTCCTTGGAGCGATGCTTCCGCAGAGCCGGAGCTATCT
>CAYHSY010000078.1:0-1781 GCA_964359435.1 uncultured Candidatus Saccharibacteria bacterium | reverse complement strand
TCTAATGGCGTGTTTTTCAATAAAACCCAAGGCGGTTGTAACGGCTGGGGCGACTGACTCCGGAATCATCGGGGTTTCTCCCAGTAAGAATTTTTCAACCGTTTCGTGAATCAGTGTGCCTTCTTTGGCCGAAATTTCTGTCGCGGCTTTAGCGGATTCAAAACTGGCGGCATCGCCATAATATTTATATAAAGCCGGTTTGGCTTTAATTTCTACGATTTTCGTAACACGGGGATACCAGGTGTCTCCGATGGTATAACCGCATTTTTCTTTGAAATCATCTATGGATTTGTATTCGGAATAGGCCATGATAAAGATTCTATTGATTTATGGATGACTTGGCCTGTCGGCCAATTATTTATCTATCAGCCGGTCGGTCCACTCGTTGATAGTGCCGGCACCCATCATAACTATGGTATCTTTTTCTTTAATTTTTATATTTTTAACAAGGACGGTTTTTAATTCATCGATGTCCCGTGCCAAGGGAATCGGCTTTTTGAGCCGCCGTGCTATAGCTTGAGCTAATTTTCCGGCATTGACGGCTGTTTTCGCTTCTTCCCGGCCAGCAACGGTATAAATGTCGGTTAAAATAAGAATATCGGCATCATCAAAAGCGCTCATGAAGTCATTAAACAGCTTTTTCAGCCGTTCCCGTTGATGCGGTTGAAACACGCAGATAAGCCGTCTCTTGGGGTAATGTTCTTTGAGGCCGGTAAGCGTGGCTTTAATTTCCGTGGGATGATGGGCGTAATCGTCAAAAATATCCGCTCCATGGAAATGGCCCCTGAATTCCATCCGGCGCCAAGCACCGCGATAACGACCAATAGCTCTTAATATAATATTTTTAGGCACGCCTAAAGCGCGGGCCAGGGTATAGGCGCCAACGGCATTTGAAATATTATGCCGGCCGGGGATTTTTAAAATTTGCTTGATTTGAGCGGCTTCTTTATCGCGAAGACCATACCATACTATCGGGCGTTTGATACGATGTCGGAGAGAATACAGCGCCTTATTATCTTTATTAGCCACCAGGAGACCATAGGGATTTATGTTTTCTATGAAACTCAGAAAACTTTTTTTAATTTCAGATAAATTTTTATAGAAGTCCAAATGTTCCAGGTCTATATTCGTTATAAGCGCGGCATAGGGGAAATAGTTTAAGAACGATGCTTTCCATTCGTCCGCTTCTAGAATCAGATATTCGCTTTTGCCATTTTTAAAATTTCTATCTTCCAATTCTTTCAATTTGGTGCCAATAATGACCGTGGGATCCATCCTGGCTGCCATGGCGATGAGCGACATGATGGCTGTAGTTGTGCTTTTGCCATGTGCTCCTGCTATGGCAATGGTTTTATATATTTTTGTCAACTCACCGATGCGTTCGGGATAAGTTGCGGCCGGAATGCCGCGTGCTCTGGCGTGAATTAATTCGGGATTATCGGATTTGATAGCTTGATTATAAACAATTCGGTCCACGTTAACCGGAATATTCTTTTTATGATGAGGCCCGATGATAACCTTAATACCTTCCGATTCAAGTTCCCGAGTCACAGAGGAGGCGACTAGATCGGAACCAATGACCTGATAACCATGAGCTTTAAACCAGCGAGCCAGGGCGCTAATACCAATGCCGCCAATGCCTATCATATAGATAAGCGGCTGCCGTGTTTTAATTGGTTCCGTTGGGGTCATACATAATCTATTATATAAGAAGAGGAGAGGAGTTTGAAAGCCATTGCACATGTCGCACAATATACATTTTGTGACACATATATGGCATA
>CAYHSY010000077.1:0-1912 GCA_964359435.1 uncultured Candidatus Saccharibacteria bacterium | reverse complement strand
GCGACACAGGTTTTGTAGGATGCCCATCTTCCGGCACTACTATCCCTCAATACGGTGTGCATCTCGATCTCGTGAGCTACGAGCTTTCCGGGTCGGCTTGGTCGGAACATATCGGATGGATTACATTTAATAAATTAGGGGTCGGTGGTGCCGGCACTCCGCCCGCGGCGCCGTTTAACAATGGCACGCAAAATTATATAGCAATATATAACCCGGCAAATGGCATGATAGAAGGGTGGGCGCGCGCGACGAGTTGCCCCGATGCCGCTTGTGATACCAATAGCCAGTGGGGTTGGATCAAGATGTCAAATCCTATCCCGAACCTCGCTCCCAATTACGGCGCGCATCATGGAGGAGCTGGTGAGATCGATGGATTTGCCTGGGGCGATCTGACAATGAGCTGGATTAGTTTTAATAGTAAAAATTGCGATACTGATAATGATGGATTTTGGGATGCTTGCGGTCTTAGCGGGACGGCTTATCCATATAAAGTTTGGATCAATGGCGTTCTGCCAAATGGCAAGCCCACAGCGAGCAATTTAGCGGCGACTTTTGATGATCGCTGTGGCGCGGGGCTTAATCCAAAATTTACATTTATTTATTCTGATCCAGTGGAAAACGAGCCTCTCGCGCAATATACGATCAATATTTATGAACAGGGTGTAGCGCTGCCGATAGTTACTACTACCGTTCCCGCGCAGTTTGATGTTTCCGGAAATCTTGTTCCCAGAGCGTCACACTATACATACATAGGATCAAGTCTGGCATATAGCAAGACATATTATTTTACCGTGACAGTGCAAGATGAAGCGCATTTGAATATTAGCCAGCCAGGCCTTAGTGTGTTTTCTTCTCTTCCGGTAGTTTTCAAAACTGATCCGCACCAACGGCCACAATTTATTAGTTCTCCTAACAAGATCAATTGGTCTCCACTCGCGCCGTTTGCCAGCAGTACGGTAACCTTTACCGCCTCGTCAACCGTTTATTTTGACGGATCTATTGTGCCGGCTACTTCAGGAAATTCAATCCATAACTGGACGATGACTGGCGCTAGCCCAAACACGTCAACGCTTCCTTCTCCGCAATCTTTTTATCCGGTATCAGGCAGTTTTGATGTGACAGTGAAAGTAACTGATACGTATGGTTCTGTTTGTTATAATAATGACAGTTCTACTACAGAATCATGCGCCTGCACAGCTCAATCTTTAGGAGGAGTTATCGTATCCAAGCCCAAACCGGTATTTAGAGAGGTGAAACCGTAATGATACAATTGACCATTAACAATTGACATTTAACAACAGACAAGTATGAGAAAATTTCGTTTCAGAAATTTCCAAAAAATTAGCGAATCAATTAACAGCATTTAGAAATAAATTACTTCGTTCATCTGTTGAGTAGTCAAATGTCAATTGTCACATGTCAAATGTTTTTATGAATTTATTTAATTTTTTAAAACCCAAATCTTATCTTGGTGTTGATATTGGGACTTCCGCCATCAAGGTAGTTAAGCTATCGCGAGCACGGGACACTTACAAACTGGAAAATTACGGCCAGGTGTCTTTTTTTTCTGAAACGGAGTTTTTGCCGATGGAAGTTTATGAACAAAACGCGCTTAAGATGCCGGACGAACAGGTAGCGGAGCTTTTAAAAAAGATTATTTTGGAATCCGGCGCTACCGCCAAGCAAGCGTCGATATCTTTGCCGGTGTTCTCGGCTTTTTCCACTATTATAGAATTACCACCGATGCCTAAGGATGAAATGGAAAAAGCGATCCAGTTTGAGGCGCGCCAGTATATTCCGATTCCAATCAACGAAGTGTTCGTCGCTTCCATGGTCATTGGAGAGGAAAGGCATAAACATATGGAACCTGGCACCGCTCTGAATGGCGGGCAGAGCGCTGACACGGCGCATG
>CAYHSY010000076.1:0-1931 GCA_964359435.1 uncultured Candidatus Saccharibacteria bacterium | reverse complement strand
CCGGCGTTAAAATCTTTTTCCACTCCTCTTCGGTTTTATAAATTTTTTCCATTTGGTTTATTGACTCGTCTTCACTGTTTATCTTTTCCTCTTTTCCCCGCCAATTATAGCGACAGCTTCTTTTATCTGCTTGTCCAAATCATCCCGCGAAGTGTCAAAAGTATAAATGAACGGGAAATTGATATTTTTGTGATGCTTGGCTTTGCTGGTTTTGTAATTTTCTACGGCCTGCTCAGCGTTTTTGAAAAGCCAAGTATGTTTGTAGTTTTTTAATTTATTTAAAATAAATTCTTCCGGCGGGTTTATGTGTATCCAAAACACTTTAATCTTGTGTTTATTTTTTATCTGATTTATTTTTTCTTGCGCTTCTTCCGAACTGCAATTTCCGTCCATCGCCACACTGAAACCATTACTGATATATTTTTCAGCCAAAGTGTAGGCCATTTTACGCACATCATCATACCCATAACCGTTTTCTTTAAGCAGTCTTCTGATCTCATCAGTAGAAATTCTCAATAAAGACAACCTCTCGCTTAACGCCTTTATGACAGTTGTTTTACCGGACCCAACATACCCAACCGGGCAAACCATAATCTGTTTTTCCGGTTTGTTTTTTGGAATTTGTAAAGTTTTTTCGTAAGCTTCGGCTATTTTTATCTCATTCATATTTTCATTATTTGCAAAACGGCTCGCCGTGGGGCGGATTGCCACCCATTATCGCGGAATCAAACTTGGCAAAATAAGCCGCTTTAAGGTCCGGAACAAAATAATCAAACGGGCAAACGGCAGTGGTGTAAACCGTGCTATTGTTCCAGTCCGGGTCGTTGGCGTAGCGGTTGCTCACGGTTGAATTATAAACGCCAAAATCCCAGTTGCCCGCCTGGGCGGTGCCGGTGGTATAGCCAATCAGTTCTCCGGCGGCGAAGCTGACGGGCGGGAGTTCTTGCGTCCGGCTGTCGGATTTAGGTTCTTTGGGAAGAAGATTTTTAATGGAATCAACGGGATTGGTCATGTGGCCGAAGCGAACCGCCACTTCGCAACTGGTTTGAAACTCAAACATATAAGGCCCGCCGACATAGTGCGCTCCGCTCTTGAGAGTCATGCCCGCCGGCGCGTAAACAGGCACATACTGGCCGTCGGTGCCGATGTAGCTGTGCGTTTTCAGATTCGGACCGGCGCCCATAGTCGGCGGAGGCCCTATGTATCTAACCTTGCTTATGTCAGTGATGTAACTGGTAAAAACGGGAGACGGGTTGCTGACGCAGGCTGGTTTTGGAGCGGAATTTGGGGCGGAAGATGAAGATGCTAGTTTTGGAATAAAAACAGAAACAATGGGGACAACATCCGGTTTTGATTGCGATTTGGACGTGACTGAGGAAGATTGAGATTTAACCGGTTTAACGTATCCCTGTTCAAAATTACTTGCGGCAGTCAGTTTTTCTTCAGGCTCTTCCGTCCTCAAATTTGATTTCAGCCAAACGATGTCGTTGGCGGACCATTGCGAAGGGAAAAATATATCAGGCCCATCCCCTCCCGATACGGTCGGGCACGGGGCGGCATCTCTTTTTTCTTTGGAAATAATTGTGTCGCTTTCGGTAATGCCATATCCTGCGTAATCATCCAACACACTGCGGCTCATATGAGCAAACGGCGCATCAACGGCCGGCACTCTCATCGGGCGAGTAAGCTTGACGGCTATGTCAAAATTTCCCGTCGCCATGTCAGGCCCGCGCATTAAATTGGCAGTGCCGATAAGCTGGCCGGCTTTCACCGCAGAACCTTCCCTCAAACCATCATCCAGATCAATATGGAAAAATATAAAATGCCACTGCTCGGGGCTGATTGAATCCGGCGTCAGCCAAACCTGCTGATCTTCCGGACCGCCCATGTCAATATCTATCTCGGAAATTTTGCCGTCAAAAGGAGCAAGC
>CAYHSY010000075.1:0-2010 GCA_964359435.1 uncultured Candidatus Saccharibacteria bacterium | reverse complement strand
CCTGGGTGTCATGGATGTATGCTGGATTTACGGCTGTGAAACACGGGAAATCCTGACGGTGGTCGATGGAGCGAACGACCATGAATTGGCGCTGGGCACCATTGCCATCGCGGTTGCCAACGCCGCACCAAGCATCAAAGACATCGTCAGGGACCAAGGCGGCTTCATCGCCACTCTGCCCCACGGCCTCGGATTCGCCCAAGGACTTGCTCATTTTTCGGACAACGGCCTCCTGCCAAAAGAGCTTGCCGCCATCATACGAGTCATAATCCCCGAAATCGCAACAGCATAACCCCACCGCCCAAACAGGCGGTTTTTTTATTGCACAAAATGTTTCTTTTTCATTTCGGCTTCCAATCCCGCTTCAAATTCTTCTTTTTTGGCTTCGGCCTTGGCGCGCAGTTTTTTAAGTTCAGCATCGGACAATTCGTGCAGCGCTTTAAGACGCTTGATGAGCGATTCGCGATCATTCTTTTTGGGATCATCCAACACTTCTTCCAATAATAAAGCCAAAAGATGCCCGATGCGCGGCGAGGGCTCGACCTTCAGTTCTTTCATAACGTCAGCGCCGTCAATTTTCAATTCTTTGGGACTAATGGGATCGCGCTTCACTTTGTCGATCATAAAAAGCAGATGTCTCATTTTATACGGCACGGCTTTGGGCACGCCAGAGCCGATCCTATCGGCTTCCCGCACTTTCAAAATATCATCCAGATAATCGCCGCCGATGCGCACCAAAAACCGGCGCACGCCCGCCTCGGAGACCTCCCCAACGTTATAATAAAACATGTGCCAACGCACCAGGTGTGCCACGCGCGTGATCACATCTTTCGGATACCGAAGCCGATCAAGAATCCCGGCCGCCATTTTAGCACCCACAACTTCATGATTATAAAAAGTGGAGTCAGGCCCCTCGCCGCGCTTAGTGCGGGGCTTCCCAACATCGTGCAACAGCGAGGCCAGGCGGACCTCCAAAGAATATCCTTTTTTGACAGAATACTCCAAGGCCCGCAGATTATGGTCGAAGATGGTGTAAATATGATGCTTATTTTGGCCCATGCCCACACCCTCCAGCAACTCCGGCACAATGTAGCGCAGGAGACCGGCGGCGTAAAGCTCAGCCACGCCGTCGCGCGCCCTCTCTGTCATCAGTAGTTTGGAAAACTCATCCCGAATACGCTCCTTGGACACAAATTCCAAAAGCGCGGCATTTTTGCGGACGGCCGCCGCAGTTTTATCTTCTATCCCAAAACCAAGCTGCGCCGAAAAACGCACCGCTCGGAGCAAACGGAGAGCGTCTTCCCCAAAACGAACATTCGGATCCCCCACCGCCCGAATGATTTTGTTTTTTAGATTGCTCTCTCCGCCATAAGGGTCAGCGATCCTTTCGGACGTCGGACGTCGGACGTCAGACGTTAAAGGCAGGGCCATCGCATTCACGGTAAAGTCGCGGCGCGACAAATCTTCCTCCACGGTTTTCGCGAATTTAATTTCATCCGGATGGCGCTTGTCGGTATACCGGCCCTCCAGCCGGAAAGTCGTAATTTCCACCACTTTCAAACTCTGGTCATCGCTTTCGGTTTTCACACCCACGGTGCCGAAGGTGTTTTCATAAACCGAATCCGGGAATAACTTTTGGATTTCGGCGGGTTTTGCGTTGGTCGTAATATCCCAATCCTTGGGAGCGCGCCCCATCAAAAAATCTCGGACGCAGCCGCCGACAAGATAGGCCGAAAAACCCGCTTTTTCTAAGACGGCGGCGATGGTGTTTACTTCTTGTGACACATCATATTTCATAAATTATTCTAATTTCTAATTATTCTAATTGACCTAATCAAATCCCATTGTTTCGAGGAGGAATCTCATCCCCCTGCGAGGGATCCCCTGAAAGGAGACAATGACAGCCTCCTTTAATTATTACTGCGCTAAGTTAATATCGTTAACTATAATCCCCAAGCCCGGCTATTTCAATAAAGAGCTGACGGCGGCCGTGATACCCTGCTTAAAATT
>CAYHSY010000074.1:0-2171 GCA_964359435.1 uncultured Candidatus Saccharibacteria bacterium | reverse complement strand
ATCGGGCTTTGATCTCCCGGACCATATCGTTCCATCGCAGCACAAAACTGAACATGGTTCGTACCGGATACTGACGCGACGCTTCGAGCATGGCGCCAAGCTGTCCCTCCGTGACCGCCGCCGGCTTTTCAATCACGCAATGCACGCCCCGCTTGGCAGCGACAATGAAATGCTCGGCATGGAGTTCCGGCGGACTGCAGATGGAAAGCATACCCGGCTTTTCAACATCAAGCATTGCCGCAAGGTTCTGGTAAGGCCGCGCGGCGAGATCCAATTCCGCGATCTTTTGCCGCGCGCCATCAAGCGTCCGCCCGCAAACCCCGACAATTTGGACTTCTGAAGCATGGTATGCCTTGATATGCTCCGTCGCCACCCGCCCCGGCCCAACAATCGCCGCCCTCATCATGGCTCCTCCTCATTCGAAAACGCAACCGGTTCCGACAAAACACAATGCCGGAACCCGATTATTATAACCCATATAAATCGCGTCTTGTAACCAACTTTTTTACCGCTACCCAAACGGCTCAACGCGTTGAGCCGTTCAACGGTTAGAGCTTTTTAGCGCGATAGGCCTTTTTGATGCGGATATAATCCGCCGAACTGTCCCTATTTTTATTAAACAGACTCACCGGATATTTTTTAGCGTTATGTTCCATCTTGGCCTTGACGGCCTCGGCAACATCGATATTATTAGACGATGCGAAAGACAAGCAATAAATTATTATATCCGCCAATTCTTTTTTAATCTCTTCCCGATTTTCCTCCTTCCAATCTCCCCATTGAAAATGCTCCATTAATTCCGCCGCTTCCAAAGAAATAGAAATAGCGAGGTTCTTGGGCGTATGATGGTGACCCCAATCCCTTTCATTTTTAAATTTCTCCACCAAATCTTTTAATTCCTGTATTTTGGTAAGTTTGTCTGACATATCATAAAAATAACATTGGCCATTTTTCACTACAACTATCCAGATATCAAAACCCGTGCTATACTATGGTTAATTAGGGCCTATAACATAATGGCAGTGTGCGTCCTTTGCAAGGACGAAGCGCCGGTTCGATTCCGGCTAGGTCCACCAAAATTAAAGAATCGAACCGGGAAATGAGCAATATTTTAAAAATAAAATTTTTTCATTCTATGAAACGGAATCAACCAACTTATCTATCTCCTTTAATTCCAACTCGCAACCGGGGAATTTGATTTCTTTTTTGACGCCGTCAAGATTTATAAAATAATCGACATACAAATCCGTGATCATTTCACCCTCGCAGGATCTATTCATAATTCCGAAATCCCGAATCTGCCTGATTATCTCATCCACTAAGTTTCTACCCAACTCCTTTTGAACGGTTGGGTAAGTAATCACTTTTTCGCCGTCCGGTGCCATCACCGACTCGTTTGATTCCGTAATCAATTTTCCTGAAAAATACAGATAGGTGTTTAAACGACAGCTGCCGCCGTCTCCCGATTTGGTGCGGCAAAACCCGATGAAAGCGCGTTTGGCATACAGTAAATTAGGGTCGTTTAAGATTGAACCATCATCTGATCCGTTCGAAGCAATAGGCAGAGGTTCGGACGGCGAACAGCACGTCCAAAATACATACGTATAAAACCCATAAAACAAGATGGCGGCTCCCAACAACAGAATGCCGGCCACAACCCATTTCCATTTTTTATCAAGAAGTTTCATATTGCTACAGACTGCATACCACAGTAGTTTTATCGTTACCTAGAAAAATCGTTTTATCTTCATTTCCATATAAAATAGCCGAAACCTCTATACTTATTGATGCCCTGCCGGTTCTTTTTGGACTATCTAAAACCCCGCCAGTCGAATACGACCAAGCCGATGTTGCCGGATTTCCGGAAGTGCGTAGCAACTCACTTGATCTATTCGAATCATTACGCCAATAAATCGTTTCCCAGCCACCAGTTGCCATTGTGGGATTTTGATCAGTTCCCCCGGCCCAAAACGGATTTGTATGTAAAACTAACACATTGCCAATATCTCCCGTTACTTTTCCCGATGCCTTTATTAGAAACAGATAATCAGGATAATCCTCGATGGACTGCGGGTGCACACCGACTATTTCACACGAGACTGAATCTACGCTCATCCGCGGAGTAATAGAAGTTTCTTCTTGATCCGATGGAATAGTTTCGTCTTTTGGTT
>CAYHSY010000073.1:0-2203 GCA_964359435.1 uncultured Candidatus Saccharibacteria bacterium | reverse complement strand
GATTCAATTATTTTTGAACCGCTCCGGAGTAAAATCGCCAAAGTCCGGCAAAAACTCGCCATATTCACACTCAGCACCATGCCTCCTAAAACCGGCACCGCCAATAAAAATCTATGGAACCACCATCTGGCTTTACGAATCCGCAAAATCGCCCAAAAAACCACGCCCAAAGCTAACGCCGCCAAAATAATAGAGATAGTGTATTCGGTCGCGAAATCGGCAAACCCAATCAAAATTCTTGTGGAGAGCGGCAGCTTAACATTCAGCGTTTCAAACACCGGCAAGATTTTGGGGAACAAGAAAAACACCAAAAAAGATACTACGCCGACGACGCCGACCATAATTATAGCCGGATACACCATCGCGCCCACCACCTTACTGCGCAATTGGCGTTTTTTGGTGAGCTCCTCCGCCAAATAAATCAAATTCTCCGATAACGTACCGCTGTTTTCGCCGATGCGCACAATGTTAATGAAAAGTTCACCGAAAACCCGTTTGTATGGCTCCAGGGCCACGGAAAGGAATTGTCCGTTAGAAATGGCCTTACCGACCTCGCCTAAAATAACTTTCATGGAACGCGATCGGGCTTGTTCGCGCAAAAGATTAACGCTGTCCAAAATGGACATGCCGGCTTTGGCCATCAGCGACAAGTGCCGCGCAAAAAGAATCTGCTCTTGTATGGAAACGGAAAGAAACGATTCACCGACATTCCGTTTCCACCATGGCGTCTTGGAAAGCAACTTGGGCGTGGCCTCCGCCATACTCGCCCGCTTTTGGACCACCGGCGCGCTTGGTTTTGCAATCGGCGGAATTTTTGCCCTCGATTCCACTTGGGGCCCCGTCTACAAAGCAACCGGCTCCTCCACCGGCGTCTTAGCCCACTCCGGAACATCCTCGGTTTCTTTTTTTAACTTGCGCGGTGGCATACTTATATTGTATCAAACACAACCTGTCTCCATAAAAAAATCCCTCCCCCTGACGGGTACTCCCTTTTCCAAAGGGAGAATAGCGCGTATTTATTCCTCTCCGACAATTGTCGGAGAGGTGGTGAGTATTCCCTCTTTTTAAAAGAGGGTGTCCCGCCAATGGCGGGACGGGAGATTTTTGCGGGCCGGAGGATTTGCGCCTTTTTAACCAGCGGCCTCCGATGATTATCGGAGGCCGTTCAATAAAAAACCCCGATTCCTTGTGAAAGATTTCGAGGGCTGGGATAATGGCGACGTATCACTATGCGGCCTTGCGCCGCTGAAAAACGAAGTTATAGTCGCCACCCCTAAAAGACACTGGCCCGTCGGCATAACACCTACAAAGCCAACCGCTTTCCAGACGAAAAACACTGGGACTACCTCTCGCGTCAGCCATGGGCTTTGTCGCCACCGTTAGACGCACATCCACAAAAAGCTGGGGAGCAGTATCGGCAGGACAAAGGTCCAGGCCCTGTTCGACCGCTAATCGGACAGTTTCCTCGAATTGGCAGCCCTGAGGGCGGCCCAGAGCGGCGTTAGTAACGATCACCAACTCTATGTTCGTTTTCTGATAAGTCAACTCGAAGTCCTTACTGTCGAGAAGCTCCTCGGCCCAACTGGAAATTTGTCTACCCCTAGCTTTGATTGCCGCGCGGAGATCATCCACTGATTTGTAGACGCAGAGTTCTAGGGTATACCAGATAGGAAAAACAGGCATGGCCTTCACTCCATATTTTTGATTTCTTGAGCAATCGTACTAGTCGAAGTATCTGATTTATGACTCGATTAATGCTAAATACATCATAACCAAAATCATAAGAATTGTCGAGGGTTTCTTTATTCCCTAATCACCCTTAAAATCTCTTCTATAGTCGTCAATCCTTTCACGGCTTTTTCAAACGCGTCTTCCAACATCGGCCGCATGCCATTTTTGACCGCAATTTTTTTAACTTCCGCGGCGCTCGCCCGCCGCATGATGGCCTCGCGGATTTCATCGTCCACCAGCAACACTTCGTGAATACCGATGCGGCTCTTGTAACCGGTGTCATCGCACGTGTTACAACCCTTGCCTTTATAAAAACTTTTGTGTTCGCCCAACTTTTCCGCCCTGATCACCTGCTTCAAATTGACAAGCTCCGATTCGTCAATTTTCACTTGCACCTTGCACTCATCACAAATGCGCCGCAACAACCGCTGGCCAATGATAACGTTCACCGTGGAAGCAATTAAAAACGGCT
>CAYHSY010000072.1:0-2623 GCA_964359435.1 uncultured Candidatus Saccharibacteria bacterium | reverse complement strand
GGCCGGGATCCATAAGGGCTTACACATATAATCGCAATTAATATGCGTATCACGGGTGGTGTCCTAATTTGGAGCAAACTGAGACATTAGCCGCTTTGTTTATGATCTGACACAATAGCAGCACGCACCGCGTCTTGTGGTGAGTTAATAGGCGGTGTCTTCAAGACGGCATAAAACTTCCGGCGCTCTGATCCTTCAATCGGAGATGACCATGCGTAACAAGTATTGGTCTGCGGATGACCCTCAATTAGAAATTCATGGACGGTTCCCTGCCAGACGGGAAGCCCTTTAAAAGTCTCATCCACGGCTTTCTCACCCACATGCTTTTTCACCTTGCAGGAAAGAAGCTGCTCAACATGGGCCTTTAATTCATCCATTCAGGTAATCCTACCTTTGCTCGGTGTCGCTGTCCGTAACCCATCTTTTCAGGGCTTCTTGGAATTTCTCTTTAGCGGCTTCCTCGGTAGTTCCAGTGACCCCAATCATCAAGACTGACCCTTTTGGACTTGTAGCTATCCAGCCGCCACAATCACGCTTATTGATAACTGGCTGAATTTCAAGAATAATAGAATTAATGTGGTTCATAATTACTCCAACGTATTAGTACGTAGATAATGATAGCACGCTGGAATCATAAAATATACATTAAAAACAGTAAGTTATAATTATTCTGTACGAACCGAAATGTACACAAACCGCTTGTAACATGTGAACCGTTATGATAGCGTTGTTTTGTTCGTTTAAGAGAGGATTGAACCATGCCAGTTACAAGCGCACGTCCCGGTCCGTATTCACCACCTACAGCGATTCTCGGCTTCATGGACCGATATCGCAATCGAGGTTTGCAATCCCCGTTTACCGCAGAGGTTCTAGGTCGCGCCGGTGTTTCGGATAGTCTGATCCCGCGCACCTTGCAAGCATTGGTGACGCTTGATCTCATCAATGAAGATGGCACGCCAACGGAAACACTTGAGCGGCTCCGGAGAGCACCAGAAGCGGATTATCAGACCCGCCTTCAGGAATGGCTAAAGAGTGCTTACGCAGAAGTCTTTTCCTTCGTTGACCCCGCCACCGATAGTCCCACAGCAATTCGGGATGCCTTCCGGAGCTATGAGCCGGTCGGCCAACAAAGCCGGATGGTGACGCTCTTTCTTGGCTTGTGCGAGGCAGCGGGTCTTATTACCGGAACAAAACGAGAAGCTAGACCGCGCCCTCGCACCACATCAACAGCACCATCAACGCCAATGCGGCGTCGATCCGTGCAACCGGAAAAGGGCAATCAGTCATCCCATATTCCGACAGCTATCTCCGGTTTATTGGGCAGTCTGCCGCCAGAGGGTCAGAGCTGGACACAGGCACGGCGTGACAAATTTTTGGATACGTTTGGGACCGTCCTCGATTTCGTCTACCCGATAGTGGAAAACGATGTGGAAGACGGAGAAGGTAAGTAGATGAAAGCACCGGGGCGCGTCTTGGTGGCCAGACTGGGGTTTACACCCGGTTCTGCGGGGTCCGATACCCCGGCGCTCCACCTACTTTAACTTTTTTATCTTAGCAGATTAGAGAGTATCCGTCATGAATAAACTCAAAACTAAAAAACAGGAAACCGCCATTACTGGATTGGTCGAAGGTTGTTCTATCCGATCCGTTGAGCGCATGACAGGTATTCACCGTGACACCATCATGCGCCTTCTCTTAAAAGTCGGTGCTGGATGCGAAAAGCTGATGGATGAGCAGATGCGTAATTTATCCTGTCAGCACGTCCAAATTGACGAAATCTGGGGATTCGTTAAGAAAAAACAACGCCACATAACTGAAAACGATAACCCTCTGGAGGTTGGCGATACTTGGACATTTGTTGCTATTGATAGCGACAGCAAATTAATTCCTTCTTATCGGATCGGAAAACGCACCGCGCCGGAAGCTACTGCCTTTTTAAATGATTTGGCATCGCGTTTAACCAATCGCGTCCAGCTTTCCTCGGACTCTTTGCGCGCTTATGTGGAAGCCTGTGAACATGCCTTTGGGCCGAATGTGGACTATGGGCAAATCGTAAAGTCCTACGAAGCGGACCAAGTTGGTCCGGGTAGGTACAGCCCGCCTCATGTGATCTCGACCAGCCGCAGGAGGATCACTGGTAATCCACGATACGAATATATCTCCACGTCTCATGTGGAAAGACAGAATTTAAGTCTGCGTATGTCCTGCCGCAGACTGACAAGATTAACTAATGCATTCAGTAAAAAACTGGATAACTTTAAAGCGGCGATTGCCTTGTATTTTGCTCATTACAATTTTTGCCGCGTTCATCAAAGCCTGCGGGTTACCCCGGCAATGCAAGCGGGGATCGCAAATCATGTCTGGACGGTTGAAGAACTAGTGGCTCTTGTGGGTTGAGATTCAAATTGGTATTGGATTTATTACGCTAAGAATGGCGAAGAAATCGCCAGAAGCAGCGAAAGTTACCTTAATCGCAATGATTGCACCCATTCAATATCACTCATTAAAGCTTCCCAAAATGACCCGATTTTCTACACAGAGTAGCTAATGGGCCAAATTAGGACACCACCGTATCACGCGTACAATTGACCCTGTCCGGCCGCCTCTTTATACTGCGCGCCCT
>CAYHSY010000071.1:0-2645 GCA_964359435.1 uncultured Candidatus Saccharibacteria bacterium | reverse complement strand
AATGCGCCGGGCCGCCGCCTTGAACCACGCCCCTGATCACAAACACGACCGGCAAACCTTTTTTAGCCGAAAAACCCAGCGGGAAAACTTGAGCCAGCGAATTTGAGGCATCGGCTGGTCCGCCCCCCGTGCCGCCGGATGCCGGCGCGAATAGCGCCTCCGGATCGTCACCGCCCACCCAATCATTTAATTTTTCCTTGATGGTTTCCCTCGCCGAATCGATGACGCCTTGTTTTGCCTTATCCACGGAGCTTGTTACCTCGTCTCTGGCTTTTTGTATAGCGCCGGTCAAAACCTCCTCCCCTTTTTGGACCGCTGGCGCCGTAAGTGCCTTGACCTTTTCCGCCACCCATTCCCGCCCCGCTTCCAAATTGCCGCGCAACATTTCACCAAACTCGGTTTTCGGAAAAGCAAAATTCAGCACCTTTCCGCTCTTCAAAACATAATAGCCCGCGGCACCCGCGAGCGCGAGCGACACAATACCCCACAAAAACTTGGCCAAACGAGACATGTTGCGGGAGCGGGAATCGGACCCGCCCCGCCAGGTTATGAGCCTGGCATGCACACCAGTACACCATCCCGCGTATGTAAATTAGTTTATCATTCATGCCCCGTAGCGTCAAATCCTCCTGAATTTATTCCTCCTTTTATAAAGGAGGTGGTCCCCCGATAATTATCGGGAGGCCGGAGGATTTACTCACAAAATTGCTAAAAGGCGCCTAATGCTGTATTATAAATAGTAAATTGGCTGGGTAGCTCAGTGGCAGAGCAGGGCTTTCATAAGGCCAAGGTCGTGGGTCCGATCCCCACCCCAGCCACAAAAATATGCGCATTGCCATTCTTGGTTTCGGCCGCGAGGGACGTGCGGTCTTTAAATATCTTAAAACAAATAAAGCCTATAAAAATGCCGGAATTTTCGTTCTGGATAAAAAACTGTCTCCGGTTTATCTCAAAAACTTAAAACAATTTGATATTATTTTTCGGTCCCCGGGCATTCCATACAACTTACCGGCCATCCAGGCGGCGAAACTGGCCGGAGTGAAAATCACCAGTGCCACCAAGTTGTTTTTTGAAATCGCCGCCCGACAAAACATTCACATCATTGGTGTGACCGGCACCAAAGGCAAAGGCACCACCTCCACCCTGCTTTATAAAATTTTCCAGGCGGCCAAACGTCCGGTAGTCTTGGCCGGAAATATCGGCCAACCAGCCATAACTATTTTGCCGCGCCTCAAACCCAAAACCACGGTTATTCTGGAACTCTCCAGTTTTCAATTACAGGACTTAGACCAATCACCCCAAACTTCCGTCGTCCTGGAAATCTTTCCGGACCACTTAGACAGCCATAAAAACTTTGCCGAATATTTGGCGGCCAAATCCTCCATCGCCGCCCATCAAAAAAACGGGGATGGGATTTTTTATGCTTCCGGTAACGGTAACGCTAAACATATTGCCGGGTTGAGCAAAGGCAAGATCACAGCTGTATCAGAAAAAAATTGGGCATTATTTTCACGCGCCGACTTAAAAATTCCGGGCGAACACAATTTCAAAAATGCGATCATGGCCTCGACCATAGCACTCGCCCACGGCTTACCGCGAACCGCCGTACTCCGCGCCGTCAAAAACTTCCACGGCCTCCCGCACCGCTTGGAATTGGTTAAAGAATTAAAATTCTCTCCGAACACACCCCCCGACACCACTACAAAAAATACAACCCTTATACCCCTCATTCGGCCGAATGAGGGTAATGACAAAAATATAAAAAATGTTGATGCTGTGGTTGGATTCTATAACGACTCCGCAAGCACCAATCCGCAGACTTCCGCCGCCGCCATCCGCGCTTTCCAAGAACCGACAATCTTAATTGCCGGCGGCAAAGACAAAAATCTGGACTACTTGCCGCTCGCGCGGGCAGTCCGTGAAGCCAAAAATCTCAAGGCCATAGTTTTATTCGGTGAAAATAAACCCAAAATTAAAGGGTGTTTATCCCTCAAGTCCGGTCGAGTGGTTACCATAAAATTAGCCAAAGACCTAAAATCCGCCGTCGCCTCCGCCGTGGGCGAAGCCAAAAAACTTGCAAACTTACGAACTTATAAACTTATAAACATAGTTTTTTCTCCCGGCGCCGCCAGTTTTGATATGTTTAAGGATTACGCCGACCGCGGCGAAAAGTTTAAAAAGATTGTGGCGCGCTTGAAATAAAAACCGCTCCGGTCAAGACCAAAGCGGCTGTAAGCTTATCAACCAAACCAGACCACCAAGGCATTGGCTCCTTGGTCGCCATGATTACTGGAATAATAATCATCATCGGATTGTGGCGTATCCCTTCCAGCACAAGCCGTACAAAGAGCATTGATCATGATGCGCTTCCGTACGACCCCCAACCCCTCCAGATGATCAATTATGGCTTGTTGCGAATTTTGTAACTTTTCACAACAAGCCCCAATACCCCAACCCAAATCCACACAGACATCCACTGCGCGGGCTTCGCCAAACCAACCAAAAAACTTGGACAAAGTAGCGCGACAGACTGCTATATTCAGACTTGTTGGCAGTAGTAGAAGCGCCAATCGCTTCTTGGTAAGATCGTGCACGCAAACGGAAAGAAAATCGCGCGTAAACACCACACCGCCCTGAAATGGTTG
>CAYHSY010000070.1:0-2833 GCA_964359435.1 uncultured Candidatus Saccharibacteria bacterium | reverse complement strand
AATTAAAATAATTACTTTAATAAACAAATATGAAAGAAAAAATAAAAAATCTGATACAAAATATAAAGTTGCGGCAAAAACGCGCCATGGCGATAGCCGGCGCTTCAATATTGCTGGTTGTGGCTATGGGAGTTTTTGCTTTCTATTCGGTAAGCAAGAGCGCTTCCACGGTGGTTGTGGATAAGTAATCCGCCGCTACTAATAGTTTAAACGAAATTGATTCGATTGTAGCCGTTGTTGGGAATGATGATTCTTCAATTATTGGCAATAGCGCGTCAAATAATTCGTGGCCAGGGGAGATTATTTCTCTTAACAATCTTCAAGTACAACCTGATCGCGAGGGCACAATCTCTCAATGGTACGCGCGCATCGGCGAACGCGTGTATGCCGGTCAAATTATCGGAAAACTTTCTCGTCCGCCACAAACTCCCGAGATGATAAGTATGCTCGCGGAAAAATCACAGATGTTAGCCGAGGCGCGCACCAGCGCGGAGGCGTTGCGTTCTTATACAGCAAAACGCGTCGCGCAATTACAGCAACTCCGCCTAGATACGGAAAATTCAAATAAACAAAAAATAGATTTGCTGGGGTCAAACACCTCGTTGAGCAGTAGCCCGGTGCTATCTTCAATCGCATCCAAAAAAAAATTAGCGCAAGTAATTCTTCGCGGATCAATCACAAATACTTTCCCGATGATGTACGCTCAAAGCCGAATTCCGTCGGCCGGATTATTTTTTAGCATCGCGCTTAAACCTATGTTTGGAATTCAAGAACAAAACTTACGCAATAATTTTCCCATCATTGTTTATAAGGCGCTGTTTGATTTAAAAGACCTGGAACAAACAGGATCTCTTTACTTTGACAGCGCGATAAAATTGGCGAATGCGTCTGCCGCGAATGAGGAACTCTTAACGGAAGCGGATTTGGAGTCATTGAAAAAAATGTTGGTTGCGGACCAGTCCGAATTTGTGGCTATGCTTGGTGAAATAAAAAGCATGGAACTGGAAAGTATAAATACGCAAAGAGAATCCATAGATACTTTGGCTGATATTGACGCGATGATTGCCGAATTGGAAAAAGAATTGGCCATGTCGGAAGGGGAGGTTGCCGCTAAGGAAGCGGCCTATGCCAGTGTTAGCGGGTCAATATCCGGCGGTTATTCAATAGTAGCGCCCAATAGCGGCGTAGTATCTGCGATAATGAAAAAGCCGGGCGAGTTTGTTGGTCCGGGCATGCCCGTGGCCACTATTACTGCCAATAGCAATGGTAAAGAGTTGGTAAGAATGAGCGTGCCAAACAATATACAAAAACCAAGGATAGGAGAATTACTCTCAATTATTCGTCCCGGTTTTGGAACGGATATAAAAAAGGCGCGGCTGGTGGGTGTGGGCAGTTCTCTTGATGACGGGTCGTATATGGCCGACGCTGTGTTTATGGAACCGACAGACTGGCCGGTGGGCGCTTCGGTTAGGGTGCTTGCCTCTGCCAGTTCCGTAGCGACATTCATTAAGTATTCATCAATTCTTTGGAACGCAAATGGCGTACCATCCGTATGGGCAATAACAGACGCCGATAGAATTTTTGCGAAAGAAATAACTATCGGTCGTACGCTCGGCGCCTCTGTTGAAGTTTATGCCGGATTAAAAAACGGCGATCGCTACATAGTAAATCCTACAGCGGAAATAAAAGAAGATATGTTTCTTGATGATTTGATAAAAAAAATTACTCCAAATGAAGGCGCTTCAACTCCTGCCAAGTCGGGCAAGGACAAAAGTATGGGTGGAATGGAAATGTAATCTATAAATATGTTCAACAAAATAATTTCCTGGGCTTTGCAAAATAAAATCACCGTTCTTATAGCCGCCGGAATTATGACGGTAGTAGGTTTGTGGAGCGTGGCCACGATGAAAGTAGATATTCTGCCGGATATTAACAAACCAACCGTGACGATTTTTGCGGAAAGTCCGGGTATGGCTGCCGAGGAAGTGGAACGGTTAATTCTTAATCCGATTGAAGCGGCGATTGCCGGCGCGCCCGGAGTTGATCGCATACGAAGCAGCGCTTCATTTGCGCAAGCGACAGTTAATATGGAATTTGCATGGGGAAGCGATACGTTGCGTAATCGGCAGGTTGTGCAGGAACGATTAGTACAAGCGGTATTACCATATGGCGTAAAGCCAACGCTTGGTCCGGCAGCATCTCTGCTGGGAGAAATCGCTTGGATTGGAATAACGTCGGACAATGCGAAGATTTCCCCGATGGAACTTCGAACACTGGCAGATTGGACAATTCGTCCCGCGCTCTTAAAAATACCCGGAGTCGCGAATGTATTTGTAATGGGCGGTGATGTGCGCGAATGGCAGATAAATATTAATGCCGAACGGATGCGCCGTTATGGAATAATGATTGATGATGTCCGCAAAAATGTGGAAAACACGCTGACGAATAAAAGCGGCGGTATTCTTACCGAGGATGAAAAAGAATATGTTATCCGTATTTTGACCGCGCCCACCGAAGCTGTGCAATTGCAGGATATTGCCATCGGACGAAATATTATGGATGGACGACCGCTGAGGCTTGGCGATATCGCGTCGGTGGCAGAAGGGGCAAGTATTATTCGCGGCAGTGGAGCAATTGACGGCCAGGCCGGTGTTATTTTGCGCATCATCCGCCAACCGGACGCGCAGACTCTTACTGTCACTGATGAGATAAACACAACATTCAATTCTCTTTCGGCCAGCTTGCCTAGCGGAGTAAAACTTCATCCGAATCTTTTCCGGCAGGAAAATTTTATTCGCGCCGGATTAAAAAATGTAGAACGCGCGTTGCTTGA
>CAYHSY010000069.1:0-3008 GCA_964359435.1 uncultured Candidatus Saccharibacteria bacterium | reverse complement strand
GGAGTATTCTTACCAACAATAACATCAGTGTCCTAATAGAGGGTTGAATTCAGCATCAAAGAGGTTTTAGTATTATAACATAATAGACTTAAAAAGCAATAAAAAAAGCCCGTATCGCGTTTCCACAATACGGACCATGCTGATCTTAGGGAATTACCTTCCCTCCGTCTCCGCCGGCACGTCCGGCACCACCTTGCCCTCTTCGTCCACCTTCATGTTGTCGGTCATGGCCTTCGGGCAGTTCGGACAGTGCGGCCCGGTCGAATGCGTTTCCCCACAGGCCGGACACGGCGCATTCTGATCATAGATGACGATCGGGGGCTTGGCCCGATGCTCCTCCTTGAACCCATGTTTGTTGAAGCAGGTAGGGCACATCGCCTCGCCTTCCGGTTCAGACGAATGAGCCGCGCCCTTCAGATGATAACCCCAGCAATCCAAGCACTGTACGGTGTCCGACACGTCGTCGCACGCCATGCAACGCCTCTTGGGCACGGCGATTTCCTCGCCCGCCCTGGCCTTCTCCACCTCCATCCGGAGACGGTCCAAGGCCGGATCATCGGTCATCGCGACAGCACCCTGACCGTCGGTCGAAGCGCTCTCCTTCTTTTCTCCGGGGTCCTTTTCCGCCGGAGGCTTCGCCTCTTCGGCGGGCTTCGGCTCCTCCTGCGGCTTGTCCGCGGCCGGTTCGGGCGCAGGCTTGGCCGCCCGTTCGGCATCTTCCAGAACCTGCTTGACGTCCAACCGGAAACGGTCGACCACCGGATCGCCGGTATTCGCCGGGGCCTGAGCCGCCCACTGCTCGGCCAACGTCTTCTTGCCGGAGAGTTCCTGCGTGGCCATCACTCCGGCCTTCCGATTGTTCTCCAGAGCGTCCGCGACGAGCGCCTCCTCTTCAGGGGACATTGTGACGACGCTGTTCGGCCCCGGCACCCCGCCGCCCGTTACCTTCGTCTCTCCGCTGCTTTGGCAGCCGAAGATGAAGGCCGTGAGAAGCAGGGCCACCACCACGGAAAACAGATTTTTCATGCGCGTCTCCTTTCGGGATATGCGCCCAACAGAATAGCCATCACCGCACGGCGATGCGCTATGGAAACCATACTAACAAAAAGTCGGTTCTCTGTCAAACTACCGCGCACAAACGTACTTTTCCGACTTCATTCTATTTAAGATTGCGCCAGAATTGAGTCCCCGGACAAACAATCCTAAATTTTTAATTTGAGATGATTCCGCCCCCAAGCATTTCGCCCCGGGCGGAGTAAAACACCGCCGACTGCCCTTCGGCCACGTATTTCACCGATTTATCAAAAACCAACCTATATACCCCTAATTCGGCCGAATGAGGGGTATAACACAAAGCGGCTTTAGCCAGTGGCTGGCGATAACGAACTCGCCCGAGTACGGAAATTTCTAATTTCCAATTTCTAATTTCCAATTTTGGAGTAATAATATTTACATTCGTCAAAGTAATTTCCCGACGGTAAAGCATTGGATCGGCGTCCCCTTCAGCCGCAGTCACGGTATTTTTTTTAACATCTTTGGACACGACATAAAACGGCTTGGCGTCGCCTCCACGCGCGCTTCGCCGCCAAGAACCGGACTGAAGTCCTTCCCGCTGGCCGATGGTATAGAAATGCGCTCCTCTATGCCGGCCGATAACTTCGCCAAACAAATTCAAAACATCGCCCGGCTTTTCCGGAATATATTTTTTCAAAAAATCCCTGATGCTCACTTGTCCCAAGAAACATATCCCCTGCGAATCTTTCTTCTCCGCCGTCACGAGGCCAAACTTCCTGGCCAGCCGCCTAACTTCCGGTTTTTTATATTCCCCGATCGGAAACAAACAATGCTTGAGTTGTTTTTGCGTCAGCGTCCACAAAAAATACGACTGGTCTTTATTGTTATCTTTGGCCTGAAAAAGTTTGAAAACAATTTTAGATTTTGAATTGTCATTTTGATTTTTGATTTTTGCATTTTTAATTCTGTTCTTTTTCGTATATTCGTAACTTTTCGTATTTAGTAGCCGAACATAGTGCCCTGTCGCCACATAATCCGCGCCCAACGCCAGCGCCTTTTCCAAAAACAGGCCGAATTTAATTTCTTTATTGCACATCACATCCGGATTAGGCGTGATACCCCTCTTATACCCATCAACCATATATCCCACGACACGCGCCTTATATTCCTCTTCCAAATCAAAAACATAAAACGGAATACCGAGTTGTTCCGCCACCCGCCTGGCATCTTCCGCATCTCGTTCACTGCAGCCATCGACGTTATAGCATTTGATATAAACTCCGGTAACGCCAAAACCGCGCTCTTTAAGAAGGGCGGCCGCGACAGACGAATCCACCCCGCCGCTCATCCCGACGAAGACCTTTCTTTTAAGAGGGGTATTTGATTGTTTGTGTTTATTCCAAATTCTTGCCATATTCGTTTCGTTCACCGGGCCTAGGGTAGCCCCAGCATTAAAAGTACCGGGAATGTCAGTTTTGTCCATTTCCCGTTCGTGAATCTTATTCGGCAGAGGGATGGTGGCAAAAATCTTGACGCTCTCGCCTTCGATCACCACTTCATCAATTACGAGTTTTATTATATCTTTTTTCAGCCGTTCTGTCACGATTTTCGGATCGTTTATTTTATTCAAAAACTTGTGGCAGGTTTCCTTGAATAGATCAATCTTCGCGCTCACGTCATGCTGGACGTTGAGCTTCATCATCAGAGCGTCACGTTCGGAAATAAGTTTCTCCTCGCTTAGCTCGATGTCGGTTTTCTCTTTTCTTAATTCCGGAAGCGTCATCACTTCGGCTTTGAAGGCTTCGGTAATTCTTTTCTTGGCCACTTCCAGTTTTTTAATGGCACTACTAATGTAATCCAATCTCCCATCGATGCTCTTAGCCCGCTCTTCGTTCAGAATTGATTCGTCTCTGAAGTTGTTGAACACTTCCTCCGGATTTTCCAAGATCGACTTTACCGTGTCCCAAACGATGGGCTCGATCTGATCCGCTCGC
>CAYHSY010000068.1:0-3081 GCA_964359435.1 uncultured Candidatus Saccharibacteria bacterium | reverse complement strand
AACCTCAATTGCAAGATCCGCAATCTTGCGTCCTATCCGTTGAACGATGAGGGCTCTAAACAACCCATTCCGACCGGCAACATCAGTATAAGGGCTGCTATACGCCTAGTATATCTTAAAGTTTAAGTAATTTCAACAGCTCCTCCATTAAAGAATCCTCATGGGGTTTTTCTTTGAGGCGCCCGCCCAATACCGACCGGATTTCCCCGAGTTTTGTTTGTGGCGCGGCTATATGCAAACTTGGGTGGAATAACGTCTTGGTGTAAACAATTAATTTTGCCCACCCCCCTTCTTTAAGCGGTTCTTCTATGGAAAAACCCGCCAAACTATTGAACGGAAATTGTTTGATGCCGTCAACCTCCAGTCCGCGGTGATTAATTGCGAAAATGCGTTTCGGCGCTTTTTCTCTGCTTAAAGCCGTAATAGTTAAAGCCGCCATCACGACGAAAACGGCGAAAAGAAAATTCTCCTGCCACAAGGCAAAAAGCGCCAGCGTGGTGGCGAAGAGTCCCAATCCCATATACCATAGGGCGGAGCGTTCCACATCGTCATACTCGGTCGCTTCCCAGCGGATTTCTTCCATGACTTCATTATAGCAAAAGTTATTTATCGCAATGCTTCTTCTATTATAATTTCCAAAAACTTTGGGAAGGGTAGGCCGGCCGCGGCTGCCTGTTGCGGTAACAAACTGGTTTCGGTCATGCCTGGAATCGTATTAATTTCCAACACAAAATATCGTCCCAGCTTGTCTTTTATAACATCGGTGCGTGAAAATCCCTTGGCGCCGATGGCCCGGTGGGCCCTGAGGGCGATTCTTTGCAATTTACGGATAGACCCCGCGTTTATTAGGGGAGGAGTGATTTCTTGGGAGGCGCCGCTTGTGTACTTGGCGCGGTAATCAAAGAATTCCGATGTTCCGGGTATTATTTCCGTCGGCGGCAGAGCTGTGGTCTTGCCGTTTAACTCCAGAACTCCGCAGGTAAATTCCCTTCCTGAAATAAATTTCTGAACCAGGATGTTCGGCGATGCGCTAAGCGCCGTTTCCACGCCGCGTAAAAATTCCCGCTTATTTTTGGCGATAGTGACGCCTACGCTGGATCCGCGGTCCGCCGGCTTTATAACCAGCGGGAACCGTCCGGGTTTTCCCGCCGGAGGCACCGGCAGCCCCGCTTCGATGAAGGTTCTATTAGCCGCCGCCTTGTCCATGCCCAGACGGCTTGCCGCGGAGCCGGAGCCGGTAAATGGGATGCCGTGTTGATCAAAAAGCGCTTGGATGGTGCCGTCTTCGCCATATTCGCCATGCATGGCTATGAAGACAAGGTCAAAATCGCGTTTCAGGGCGTCAAGAGTTATCGGCCACCGTCCTTTGCGGGAGATGATGACTCCGCGCGCCTTATACCGTTTCGAGTCAAGATTTTTAAGGATCATGGCACCGCTCCGGAGCGACACCGCGTGTTCCGCTGATGGGCCGCCCATTAAAACCGCAACGCGTTTAAAAGAATAAGCCATCACTGATATAACAGTCATGGCTTATCCCTCAGTTACTTTTTAGGTTTTTCCCGTCCTTCCCACCACATCTGCTTTAGGCGTCCCCAAAATCCTAATTTTTGCATGGGTGGCGGCGGAGGCAACTCAACTTTCTTAACCACGGCCGCCCGTTCGATCTGGTCGGCTTTTTCCTCGGCTGCTTTTAATAAAGCGGCATGCTCTTCTTGTCTTCTCTGAATTTGCTCCGGTGTCGGCCTGCCAAGTTCGGGTTTTATAAACACTATCTTTGGCGGCGGGACCTCTTGGTGAAGTCGGGTTGTTTTTAATTCTGCCAGAGCCGCTTCCTCGGCTTCTTTTTTGGCCCTCTCTTCTTTAATCTTTCTCCGTAATTCAACTTGTTGTTTGTGCCATTCAACCTTCTCCTGGTCGGCCTTCTTCTGCGCTTCTCTGGCCAGCTTAGCGGCATACTCCGCCTCGTCTTTCAGTACTTGGTTTTTTATGGCTTCAGCTCTTTCTTGTTCGGAGCGTCTTTCCAGGGTCATTTTTTCTAATCCGCCCTTTTTCCCTAATTCAGCGCGGTACTCTCCCAAATCTCTGGCCGTCATTTTAGCTCCAGTCATGGCCCTCTCTCTTTTTTCCGCCATCCCCGCCATTTTTCTAGCTGCCACTTTTGCCACTTCTTCGGCCGAAAGGGGCCTCTCTTTCCGCAAATCGGCGATGTTCATATTCTTGGCGGAAAGCTCCCGTTTGCGTTCTTCCGACTCAAATTCCGCAACCGGCGGCTGTTCCAAGGTTGCCACGGCCAGTACGACTTTGGGTTTATTTTTGCTGCCCATGGGACGTCCGCGTCCGCGGCGTACTTCTGTTGCCACGGCTTCAATGGCTACCGGCTCGGATGCGGAAATCAAGGGTGCGGTTAGGACATTGGCCACGGTTTTTGGAGTTTCCGTTACCGGCTTTTGTGCGGCCTCCGGACCTTCGGCAATTTCGTATTTAACTTTTTTCTGTCTGGGCATATCTAAAATGGGGCGTCATTGCGGGTCCCCGCCTCGGCGAGGTCGAGACAATCTTACGTTTATATATAGAAATTATATCAATTTATTTTTTTATTACCCTGTGGAGAACTTCTAAGAATGAAATCCTATCGGAAGCTGACATTTCCTCTTGCCTCTTGTCCTGCCTGTGGATATCGTTTATGACAAGTTGTGTTTCTTTGGTGGCATGGTTTGAAAGAAGGGAGAAGTCATGAAAAACCTCGGCGGTCACACCGTGGGGCATTATGCCCGCGCCCTTTCCAACGCCTGCTCGCGTTTTGCTCCGTCTGCCAATGATTCGCCGTATTTTAAGTGTCCTCCGGGTAAGCACCATGTCCCATATCCAGTTCTTTCAATCCGTTTTCCGAACAAAATCTTACCATTTTTTATTAAGAAAATATTCACGCCAATTCTTATTTGAGGTTTTGATTCCATGATTATTTTGACAATCTATCTGTCGTGCCCGGCGCGGCCGAATCGGTCGGGCAAAAATCGGAAAGTTTGATATTGGTGTCTGTATTGTACCAAACTCGCACCTATTTCCAAAACAAAGTGAGGT
>CAYHSY010000067.1:0-3090 GCA_964359435.1 uncultured Candidatus Saccharibacteria bacterium | reverse complement strand
GTTCCAATTGAGGCATAGGTTCAGAGTAACTGATTTTGGATGAAATTCAAAACCTGGGATTCTGCTTTTTCATCTTGTCAGCATCCATGCCTTATAAGCTACAGCCACAAATAAATTAGGCTGTTATTATGACCTGTCTCGGTCTCTCGATAAGAAATGTTGATGGCGAAGGGTTTAGGATTCGAACTGGATACCGAAAAAATCTTGATAAAATCTACGTTCTCCGGTCTCTCGATACCGCGCTAACTCGTGCTGGGGGACTAGGAATCGAACCTAGATTCCATGGTTCAGAGCCATGTTGCCTACCATTAGCAGATCCCCCAAATATTAATACTGTCTAAAATTTATTAACTTTATTGCTCGCAAAACCTCTTCTTTTCTTGATAATTGAACTGTATGGTTACTTTTGCTTGCGTGAGGATGAAATCCAAGTTTTACAAGAAGGATCAATACGTTATCAATCATCGACTGATTTCTGTTGCTAAAAAATAGTTTATACGTGGAAGTCGGCAAATGAACACAGTGAGACCCCTCTGCTTCATATAAACCCCGCAGGTATCTTATTATATATTGTTTATTCTTTAAAATCCAGCCCGGTATATTAATGACCAGATTTTTCCTGGGGCTGTATGGAAGCCCGAGTCTGGAAGCTATCTCTTTTTGGTATATGCGTATTCTAATGCAATTTTCGCCATGCCTTGTTAGCGCCGGTTTTTTATTGAAAAGAGCAGTGATTAGAGTCGTATATCGCTCAATAAAACCCGGATTATTGGCATTAGAAAAGATTGATAATTCTTCGGTCCTGGGAAATTTTTGTATATGACCATCTCCCAAAACAACGCCCATTAGTTCCGCAAGGTCACCATTTTTTACAAAACGTGGATATGATGAAGGGATGAGACCAGATAACTTCGCTTGTCTTCTCCAATTAGCAAAATTATCAATTCGCTTCCGCCTCATTGTTTCAGAAATTTTCCTAACCGAAGAATTGTTATGTTTTGTTAGGCCTTTATTCCAACTACTGGGCATTAATTCATTTTATCATATTTTAAAGAATCTTCCTACCAGTAGACCACTGGACGACCTGGCAAGATTTTTTAAATTATTGTACTGGATCCCAAATCAAGTTTGGGATGACAGTAACAGAAATTACTTCTTCGCCAGCTGGCGGATCGCAACGACATGGCCATTAGACGACCTGGCAAGATTGCGGGCAGGCATGCTTACGCATATGATTATACTATGCTTATGATACCCAAAAACAACAACAAAGGCAATGTAACAGTGTGGGTCGCGGTGGGGGCGATATTGCTTGTGGTCGCGGGGTTGGTTGCTTTGCCGCGGCTGTCGCGGAAAAGTTTGTATGCCGAAGGCGCGCCATGCTTGGCTCCCAATTTGCCGCTGGTTATGCACATTCATCCGGAGCTTATTATTGAAGTGGACGGCAAGCCGGAGAGCATTCCAGGGGACATTGGTATTGGCGGCGTGTGCGAGCGCGCCATCCACACGCATGACGCGACCGGCCAGATCCACGTGGAATCACAAGTCCAGCGAGATTATAAATTAAGCGATTTCTTTATTGTTTGGGAAAAGCCGATCCTGCGCGAGGGATATGATTTGGAAATGACGGTGGATGGGGTTGTTTTCAGTGAATACGGCGCGTTGATGTTGAAGGATAAGCAGAAAATTGCGTTGAAATATAATAAAATAATTTCCAATTAATGATTTTATGGAATACAAACCCGAAGATTGAAAAATTAACAAAGATTTAGAGGGGATGAGTTTGAAATCGGTTCAGGAGCACTTCAAGCTGTATCAGGGTTATGTCAAAAAGACCAATGAAATACAGGGCGCGCTCGGGACGGCGGACAAAGCGGCCGCGAACGGTGTTTACAGCGTTTACGGCGAACTTCGCCGGCAGGAGACGTTTGCCGTGAACGGGATGAAATTGCATGAGGTTTATTTTGGTCAATTAGACGGCGATGGCGCGTCGCGCGGAACGACGGCGGCGATGATTGAAAAGGATTTTGGGTCGGTGGATGCTTGGAAAGAAGAGATGGTCGCGACCGGAATGTCGGCCCGCGGATGGGCGATTTTGGCATATGACTTCAAAGACAATCGTTTGCATGTTTATGGCGCGGACGCGCAAAACGTGGGCGCGGTGTGGGCGGCGATTCCACTCGTGGCGCTGGATGTTTATGAGCACGCTTATTTCATGGACCATGGAGTGAACCGCAAGGCCTATATAGAAGGATTTTTTAAGAATTTGAATTGGGGGGTGGTGGATGGTTTGGTGGAGAAATTTGGGCTGGAGGAGAAGCACGGGAAGTAGAACGATGTCATGCCAACGGTTGTGTTAAACTTATAGATATGGGTCTTTTTTCGCGCGTTAAAAAAGCTGTTAAAAAAGATGAAGCACCGGCGAAAGTTGCGCCGGCGGCGGCAGTTCCGGCTCCGAAAGGCAAAAAATTGGATGTATACAAAGACAGCCCGACTCGGAGCGCGATTGAAAAAGAAATCGCGCATACCAACGGCGAAATATCCATCATCCGTTTGGTGGAGTTGATGATCCAATATGCTTATGAATTGCGCGCGTCCGATATCCACATTGTGCCGGAGTCTGAAAAACTGCGCATTCGCTTCCGTGTAGACGGCGTGATGCACGACATTTTTACTTTTCCCAAAGATGTCCATTCGGAAATCATCACCCGAATCAAAGTGCTTTCGGGTTTGCGCATAGACGAACATCAGGCGGCGCAGGACGGCCGTTTTAAGGCGCCGGTCAAAGACATAGGGTATGTGGATGTGCGCGTATCCATTGCCCCTACCTATTACGGCGAGAATTCCGTGATGCGTATTCTGGCGGACAAGACTGAGCAATTTACTTTGGAAAAACTTGGGTTTGAAGGGCAAGATTTGGAGCGCATTAATGGCGCCATCAAAAAACCGTACGGCATGATTTTGGCCACCGGCCCCACCGGCAGCGGCAATACCACCACGCTTTATACAATTTTGAAAATTCTGAATACGCCGGAAGTTTCCGTCATCACCATTGAAGATCCGATCGAGTATTCCATTGAAGGCGTCGAC
>CAYHSY010000066.1:0-3152 GCA_964359435.1 uncultured Candidatus Saccharibacteria bacterium | reverse complement strand
AAATAGTTTTTGCGGTCAAACTTGGTAACGTCGGCAATTTTTCCATCTAATGCCAAACCGATCTTAATCATCAGTATTATCGCCTCCTTATTTATGGTCGGCAAAGTCCCGGGGTGCCCCGTGCAAACCGGGCAAATGTTTACGTTCGGATGCGTTTCGTCCGGATCATTCAAGGAATCACAAAACATCTTGGTCTTGGTTTTCAGTTCGGCGTGGACTTCTAAACCGATGGTGGGAATGTATTTTGACATTGTATTATTCCCCGAGCATGTCGAGGGGTTATCTTATTAATTTTATTGTAGAAAAAATGAGGGAAAAATGCAAAAATTAACAACATGCAATTAATTTGGCGATAGCCAAATTAATTGCATTATTCAAAATACAAAACAAAAAGAGGCACGGTGAGGCGCCTCTTGATTAAAGTCCCAGAAACGATTTTACGACTACCCAGACGTGGTCGTGGATGACCGCGGGGGGCAAGATAGAACCGCCCTCCATGCATTCCACTAGGACAAAATCCTGCGGAAAAAGCGTTGCGATTTCCAAGTAAGCTCGGCAAACCGCTTCTTGATATTCCTGATTTTGCTCGTGGATGTCGCGAGTCCCCTCTTTGATATAGTCACGCTTATCCTTTTGGGCCACGAGCTCAAAAGAGGTCTTGGAGGCGACGTTCAAGATAATGTTCAGCCCCGGGCGCGGGATGCCAAGAATGCCAAACTCCATTTCCAGGAGCCAGGCCAGAAAACGCCTGCGCTCTTCGGGATCAGCAATCTTCGCGCTTTGATAAGCCATGTTGGAGGCCGTATAGCGATTGCAAACGATAAGTTTACCGTCTTTCAAGGCCGCGCGCATTTCGGAGGCCGCCTCAAAGCGATCCATGGCATAGAACAACGAGGCCTTTTGCGGAGAAACCTCGTTCAAACCGCCATAGTCGCCGTTCAGGTACCTCGTCACAAAATGAGCGCCGGGAGTTTTATAGCGCGGAAAATCAAACGTCGCGACCGAAAAGCCCGCCGCAGAAAGCCGAGCGAACAACAAATCAAATTGCGTTTTCTTACCCGAGCCGTCGCCGCCTTCTATAACGATGATGCGATTCTTATCCATCTCTCTCATTCTCTCTAAAAATACCAATTGTTGCCAGAGCTTTAATAATTTTCCATTGAAAACGAGAGAGAGAGACAAGAAACTAAATGTTAATAACAAGCAAATTAAAAACCACCCGAACGGGTGGTTTTTAATTGGTTACTTTTCTATCACTTCAATCCCCACTTTCCATCGGGCCGATAATTATCGGCCCTCTCTAAAACCCTTCGGTTTTAGTATTTCCGGCACGGGAAACTCCCGTTTCCCGACCCCTTCCCCGAAACATGGATAAAGTATAAAAATAAATCCGCTTTTCAGCGGATTTATTTTTCTATTTCTATTCCCATGTTTCGTGCCGTGCCTTCTATGATTTTCATGGCGGCTTCTATATCGTTGGCATTCAAGTCCACCATTTTCTTTTCGGCAATCGCCCGCACATCGGCTTTGGTAACCTTGCCGACCTTCTTGCGGTTCGGCTCGCCGGAACCCTTTTCAATGCCGGCGGCCTTCTTTAATAAAGATGAAGCCGGAGGCGTTTTTAATTTGAAAGCAAAGCTGCGGTCTTCATAAATAGTGATTTCCGCCGGGACCACATCGCCGGTCATGTCTTTAGTCGCGGCATTGAACTGCTTGCAGAACTCCTGAATGTTCACGCCCTGGGGGCCCAAAGCCGTGCCGATAGGCGGCGCGGGGTTGGCCTTGCCGGCCTCAATCTGCAGCTTTAAAATTGTTTTAATTGGTTTAGCCATAGTTTTAGATTAATAAAATAATAGTAAAATTTTACCAAAAAAGCAAGATGCTTAAAAATTTCAACAAGAACAAGGCGCTCCGACGAGCTGTACCCTTGGCGGTACTGCGAGGAGGAGTAACGCAGTTATTGATGAAATTAAAAGCATCTAAAGCTTTTGAATTTGTAGAGAATCCAATTCAACTACCGTATCACGGCCGAAGATAGGAATCAAGACCTTGATCTTGCCCCGCTCGGCATCCACCTCCGCGACCTTCGCGTCATAGTCCTTGAAGGGCCCGTCGATTACGCGCACGGCGTCCCCGGCGCGCAAATCAATGGTATACTTTTTCTCCGTATCTTCACCCATACGGCTCATTAACGAATCCACTTCTTCCTTGGAAAGCGGAATGGGAGTCGTGGAATCAGACCCAACGAAACCGGTAACGCGCGGAGTATTCCTAACCACGTACCAAGAGTCCTCAGTTAAAACCATGTCTACCAAAACATAGCCGGGATAAATCTTCTCTTCCACCGTGCGGCGCTTGCCGTTTTTAATTTTGATCTTCTTTTCTTTGGGCACGATAACGGCAAAAATTTTGTCGCCCATGGAAAGCGATTCAATGCGTTGTTTTAAATAACGCGCCACCGCGTCTTCATAACCGGAATAAGTATGGATGGCAAACCAATGACGCTCTTTTTTAATTTCCGCGTTTGTCATATTAAGAAATAATTTGGGCGAGAAGATAAGCAAAGAAAAAATCGAAGGCCCCCAAAAATACGGCAACCATCAATGACATGCCGATCACTAGTCCCGTAAGGCGGGAGGTTTCATGGGCGCTGGGCCAATTGACCCGGTCAAATTCTTGACGCGATTCTTGAAAAAACGATTTTATTTTCTCCACCATAATTTGGTATTAATTATACACCTCTGAAGGTATAAAGTCAATGGATCAGATGTCTAAATTTTTAACGCTCAAAGCGTGCGTCTGAATAAAGGTTTTGCGGGAAGCGACGTCCTCGCCCATCAAGACATCGAACATTTTATCAGCGGTTTCGGCATCCGCCACAGTTACCTGCTTCAAAACCCGATTCTCCGGATTCAAAGTGGTTTCCCACAGTTGTTCCGGATTCATTTCACCAAGACCTTTATAACGCTGGATATTAACGCCCTTCTCCTTACTCTCGCCAGCGGCGGATTCCGAGGGAACGGATTCGGACGCCGCTTTAGAGGAAACAGAAAACTCTTTGAGTTTTTTTTCTTTATCGGAGTCGCTGTAAGCATAAACTACCGCTTTGCCTTTCTGGATACGATAAAGTGGCGGCTGGGCGATGTAAAGAT
>CAYHSY010000065.1:0-3615 GCA_964359435.1 uncultured Candidatus Saccharibacteria bacterium | reverse complement strand
TGAGCTTCCCTTCTTTCAAGACTCTATATTTCTTTTGCTCCATTGTTCCGCCCCTCAACGAGATACTATATGATTTCCAGTTCCACGCGCCGGCCTTCGGGGTCTTGGGTTATAATCCTGTCCCTCAGGTCAATACTCCCCACCCTAAAGGCCCTGATATCGCCCTCGCTAACTAACGCGATCAATTCCTGATTGGCTTTCAATACTATGCCGAGTTGAAGTGGTTGGAGCGTACCTCTATTGAAGGGTTTTGGCGGATCACCGGAGGCCTGACGAATCTCCATCATCACCCCACCCATGTCACAGGCAAAATGCTCCGGGCCTTCACCATGCTTTTCTTTCCGGAACTTCAATCCTAAAAGCTCATAAAACGCCCTCACTTCTTCGGGCTTCCAAGAATACAAAACCACTAACGTCTGACCTGGCTTCATACCTAATTCCTCCATCTAACCGGTTTTAGACTAGATATTGCTCGCCGACTTCGCCATCCAGCCACTCGACGCGCGCTGACAATTCGCGAATCAACCGGCCGGAAACAACCGCTTCCACGCTCGGGACCAGTTGCGGCACGTTAACGACGGCAATTTGCCATTCGTCCACGCCCACCACCAGACATTCATCCGAAATCTCCCACGCATCCGCGCCCGCCACCGCACACTCGCCCAAACTCCAAACGAGAGCCGGGCGGATTTCCCCGCGCGCCGATACCCGTTCGCGCTGAAATCCGAATTCCTCCAACAAACGCAAATTCTCCACCTCGCTTTGATTGCTCAATTGCAACCGCAAATAAGAGCTAATCGGCTCCGGCTCAAAAAGATACACGTACGCCTCCGGACGCATCACCCGGTCAAGCGGCAAATGTCCCGGATTGAAAACGCGGATCCTGCCGATCTGATCGCCCTTCTCCGTATCGGGCCGGAGATATTGGATTTGTCGTTTCTTGACCGCCGTACGCGCGATAATCGCCATCCACAAAGCCATCCAGGCGAACTGCGGTTTGGCCAGGTAAATGCCCCACAAACCCTCCGCACATCTCCGCGGATTACTGGCCACCGTGGCATACAAATACGTGACGGGCAAATTCTTGCCATTCGCGAAATGCGTGTTTTGGGCCAAAAAAGCGTTGCACTCCTCGAGCGAATTCAACGTCAATTTTCGCACGGCCTGCCACTCCTAAAAACAGCTGATTTATTCCACGATCAAATCGCCTTTCATCCCCATTTGTCTGTGCGAACCGACAAAATAATAGTATTCAAAAACTCCGGCCTTGTCCACCAAAAACTCCACCGCCTCCCGCTCGCCGGCCTTTAATTTTATTGTCATCATTGGCGCCGTCGCGCTCCCGCGATAACACATGCCTCAACCTTGCCAATCTGTCCGATCGGACAGATCAGCAAGGTGCAATGACATAAACAAAAAACACCGGCCGAAATCTCGGACCGGTAGTTGGCTAGTCATATGGGCACAGCTGCGCCTCGCAAGGGCCAATCTCGTGATGCTCCTCGATCCAACCCGGCAAATCATCGATGGAATTAAGGATATTGGCGAGCGACAAAGGCAATGCCTCGGCATGTTTTAGGAGGTACGGGCCGGTTTGCACAAGCACCGTTTCAATCTGGGCGGCCGTACCGGCATCAACATCGGCCGGAGTGTCTCCCACAAACACAATTTGAGATTGCTCTATCTTGAAACGATCAGAGAGCTCTTGAAGCGTGTAATAGAAAACTCGTTTGTCGGGCTTGCGATATGGCGTGTCAAACTTCGTCGAAACGACAGCCAGGCCAGGTAAATCGAGTTTATCCAACATCGCGGTCACATTATCCCTATGTCGTGAAGTAAGTAGCGTGATGATTATCTGATTGCGCCTGAGCCAGGCCAACACTTCGCGAGTATTAAATCAATTCGACGCCTAAAGCAAAATCGGTAAAATAGTCGACACCACCCCTATTTATTTTTTATATAATCCATAGCACAATAAAATCATGGCTCAAAAAAGAATTGTCATTGTCGGCGCTGGGCTCTCCGGCTTGGGCGTAGCCAAACGCCTGCACGAAAACGGCATCCCTTTCCGGATCATCACCGAAAATATCGGCGGCCGCGTCGCAACCTCCCCCGATGGCCGGGTCAATTACGGCGCTTATTATATTACCGACGATTGCCAAAACATGAAAGAGTTCTCGGCCAAGCTGACCCCGATGCGCTTCCGTGATTATCACTTTCACCAAAACGGGCGGCATTATCACTTTGGATTTTGGGCTATGTTGCGCCACGCGCCGGCCCTCCTGCGGCTCACCCTCGACTTGCGGCAATTCAGGCGGCATTTTGCTAAATTGCGCGCCGCGTCACACAACGCCTCTCGCCGGGAACTCATTGAAGCCGACTCTGTTTTACGCCGTTATTATCACGAATCCGGCCGCAGCTACATCAACCGGCGCCGACTGGAACCGTTGATGAGCGAATTTCTGGAGCAAGCCCTGTGGGCTTCGTTCTTCCATGATCCTCGCGATCTACCCGCTTTCATCATCCTCCAATGCCTGCTCCCCATGATTGTGCCGACCTATTCTTTCATTTTGGATTTTCAAAAAATCGCCTCACCTTTTGCCGATGCCATCGAATTTAATACCGTAACTTCCGTGCATAAAAACGGAGATACTTTAACTCTCGAAACCAAAAACGGACAAACGCACGAGACCGATATCATAGTCCTCGCGACACCCATGACCGCAGCCAACGCACTCGTCGCTCCGCAAAAAATTAAAGGCATAATCGAGTGTTCTTTCTTGCATGTGCGTGGCCAAATTAAACCGGAATATGCCGTAAGGGGCTACAATTTTTTCGCCATCAAAGACGCCTGCGCCATCTCACACGAAGCCGACGGCAGTTATTTATATTTTTACACAGGCACAAATCGCGTCGCCGATTATTTCAATTCATGGGAAGTGATAACCGCCAAAACTTGGCAGCCGGCCCTGATCCTCTTGGGCGATGAATACCTAAACCTCAATCCAGAACCGGGCATATTTTTAGCTAACGACCACGACGTGGCTAGCACCGAAGACGCGTTCTTGAACGGCCAATATACCGCCAAATTGGTAATGCAAAAAATGAGCTTATCAAGAATCAAATAAATTAAAAACGCTCCTTATTAAGGGAGCGAGTTGTCTTCCGGCAGTAATTCCATTAAACCGACACTTCTACCATCAGGATCCTGCACGGTGCAAATCCTGGCCTGGCGCCCGTGAAAAGATACGGTTTGCGGTATTGCGATTATGATGAATTCCATCTGGCGCAATTTTGTAAATACGGCGTCTAAATTCTCCACGCCAAAGTAAAGAGCCGGTTCTCTGCCTAAAATCTGGTCGGGGCTTTCAAGCGGAGAGATTTGGAACGCGGCATTATGAGCCAAGTATGCCGCATAGAATACCGTATCTCCATCTGTCTCGCGATCGAAGACAATACCCAGAGTTTCATAAAACTGACGGCTGACTTCCAGATCCGCAACATGGATCAGAATGGCCTGCATGACAATCGGCATGCCCTGAACCCTCAAAAACACCCATCGTCCATTCCGGAATCTATTAGGACACTGATAAAATCGAAGCATGCAAAAGAAAT
>CAYHSY010000064.1:0-3925 GCA_964359435.1 uncultured Candidatus Saccharibacteria bacterium | reverse complement strand
GCTTTTTGTTGACGCCAAAGAAGGGCCCATGCCTCTGACGCGTTTCGTCTTGAAGAAAGCGCTCTCATTGGGTCTCAAGGCCATTGTGGTGATCAATAAAATCGACAAGCCCGGAGCGCGCATCGCGGAAGTCGTGAACCGCACTTTTGATTTGTTTTCGGAATTGGGAGCGACACCGGAACAATTGGATTTTCCTTTGGTATATACGGTCGCGACTAAAGGCACCGCGACTTTGGACGAAAAAGTTCCGGGCACGGATATTGTCCCGCTTTTTGAGACGATCGTGAAACATATTCCGGCTCCAGAGGTTTTGCCGGAAGACCCGTTCCAAATGTTGGTTTTAGCGCTTGCTTATGATGACTACAAAGGTAAAATGGCCATCGGTAAAATTCATGCCGGCCGAGTCAAAACCGGTGATACCGTGGCGCGTATTCTGCATGACGGTAAAATTGAGAAAATCAAAATCGCCAGTTTATTGGCTTTTGAAGGTTTGAAGAAAGTGGAAATTCAGGAGGCGGAAGCCGGTGATATAGTTTCTATTGCCGGCTTCAAAGACGTAAAAATCGGCGAAACTATCGCCGATGCCGCAAACCCAGTGGCTCTGCCTACGGTTGTCGTGGAACAGCCGACGGTCAAGATGACTTTTTCGGTTAATAACAGTCCTTTTGCCGGCAAAGAGGGCAAATTTATCACGTCTCGTAATTTGCGCGATCGTTTGATGAAAGAACTGGAAACCAATGTTTCGTTAAAAGTTGAGGAGACCGATTCCCCGGACGCTTTTTTGGTTTCCGGCCGCGGCGAATTGCACCTCGCCATTTTGATTGAGCAGATGCGCCGCGAGGGCTTTGAACTGCAGGTTTCCCAGCCGGAGGTTATCCTGAAGGAAGTTAATGGCGTGAAAATGGAGCCGTTTGAGCGGCTGGTTGTGGAGGTGCCGACCGATTATCAGGGCGCGGTGATTGAAGAACTCGGCCGGCGAGGCGGCGAAGTGAAAAATATGAGCCAAGGCGAAGCGGAGGTGGAGTTGGAGTATTCCATTCCGACCCGTGGCGTCATCGGCCTTAAGTCGGTTTTTATGACCAGAACGCGCGGTTTGGCCATCATACACACGGTGTTTGACGATTATCGCCCGCTCGCGAATGTCGAAATTGAGCGTAGAAAAACCGGTTCCATGGTGAATACCGACGCGGGTGTTTCAACCTCTCATGCCTTGGACAATGCCCAACAGCGCGGTACGCTTTTTATCGGCCCGGCGGTTCCGGTTTATGCCGGCATGGTGATCGGTGAAAATTCCCGTGAAATGGATTTGCCCATCAATATCACCAAGGAAAAACAGCTTTCCAATATGCGTAGCCGCGGCCATACTGTGGCGGTAATGCTCACGCCGCCCCATGAACTTACTTTGGAATACGCGCTGGAATATATTAGTGAAGACGAGCTGGCCGAGATTACGCCGCTTAGCATCCGCGTTCGTAAGCGGGTTTTGGACGCGAATGACCGCCGGAAAATTCAGCGTTCGGAAAAAGAAGAATAATTATTGCATTTCCCTGATTTTGTTTGAGAAATTCTATGCTTCTCATCACCCACGCCATAACCGGAGCCGCGCTCTCGAGCATCCAGAAGTCGATCCCGGGGGCTTTCGCGATCGGTCTTGTGAGCCATTACCTGCTCGATATAATTCCCCATTACGACCACAATGTGGAATCATTTACGACCGGCGATCGGCGCGGCATTAGGAAAACTTTGGGTCTTATAGCGCTCGATGGACTCGCGTCGGTCGTGTTTCCGTTGCTGCTTTTCTGGCCGGAGACCGCCTTTGAATTCTGGAAACTTTTCGCGGCCATTGTTGCTTCCGATCTGCCCGATCTGCTTCAGGGTTTTGCGTTGGTCATTAAAAATAACCGGCTCCTAAATCATCACCAAGCTTTTCAGGAATGGATTCACACCAAAGTTCGCATCAATCATATTCCATATATCGCTATTCCGCTCCAAATCGGGTTTAACTTGGTTTTTATTTTTTTCGCCTACTATCTCGTTTAGGATGCCCTTGGGTTTGTTTGATTTGGGGCCGTGAAAAAGTTAGGATTTAAATATGGAGATTTTGATTATTTCGATTTTAGTCGGAGGTTTCGGGCTGTTGTTTTGGTATTTCGGCAGTAAATTCAATGAACACAAGCCCAAAGACGATTCCCAGGCGATGCTGATGCTGCAAAATCAAGTTAACGAAATGAGCCGTACGTTGGACCGCAAGCTCGGCGAGCAAGTGCGTCTCACGCAAATGGGCGAGAGCGCGCGGAACGATCTGATCAAAGGCGTTTCCGAGCACCTGACCCGCCTCCAGGAATCCAATAAGCAAGTTTTGACTTTCACGGATCAGCTTAAAAATCTGCAGGATATTTTGAAAAATCCCAAACAGCGCGGCATTTTCGGCGAATATTTTTTAGAGACGCTTCTGAAAAACGCTTTCCAGCCCAAGCAGTATGAAATGCAATATAAATTAGCGGACGGCGAAATCGTGGATGCCATCATCCGTTTGGGCGACAAAATTATTCCCATCGATTCTAAATTTTCGCTGGAAAATTATAACCGTATCATTGAAGAATCCGATCCGGCCGCGCGCGAGACGCTCGAAAAAACTTTTAAGCAGGATTTGAAAAATCGGATTGATGAAACTTCCAAATATATCCGCCCGGAAGAGGGGACGGTGGAATTTGCTTTTATGTTTATTCCCGCCGAAGGCATTTATTATGACCTGTTGGTCAACAAAGTCGGCGCCGTAAAAGTTAATACCCGCGACCTGATCGATTATGCCATCAATGATAAAAAAGTGCATATTGTTTCGCCGACGACATTTTATGTAACGCTCCAGTCCATGTGGCAGGGGATGAGGGCTTATCAAATCCAGGAGTCCACCAAAGAAATCTTGAAAAACGTCAATCAACTTTCCAAACATCTTAAGGCCTACAACGATTATTTTAACCGGCTGGGCAACAATTTGAGTACCACGGTTAACGCTTATAATGCCGCGAATAAAGAACTCGGTAAAATCGAGAAAGATGTTTTGAAAGTCGGGGGTGAATCCATTGGCGTCGAGATTCAAGCAATAGATAAGCCACAGATTTCGGAATAATCCTCATTAAAAAAATCGCCTGTTACCGGCGATTTTTCGGCGCGGGTTTGTCTTTGTAAAGTGCGGCTACAAAGCATCCATGGATGAGATCGCGGCAAAGCGGTGTCGGATTGGGGTCGATCAAATCCTTCTTGATTTCCTCGACTATCGCCTCGGCGCGGGTTTTCGCGGCTCTGTCGCTCGCGGCGCTAAAATGATCAAACTCAACCGTGAGTTCATTGGTGTCGTCCGGATAATATCCGCACGCCACTACGTAACGCATGGTGGTTCTCCTCCCAAAGAATCATTCAAATAGTATATCATTTTAAGCAATGGCACAAGATCTGCTTCAAAAACGCGGTCGGGAGGTGCTTCACGATGAAAAATGGGTCAAGTTTTTGAAACGGGCCGGGCTTTTCCGGCACCTGCCTTTTGTGGATTTCGTGTTGGGCGCGGGGTCCTTGGCGACCGGCCGCGTCTCACCTGATTCGGACTTCGACGTCATTGTCGGCGTCCGTCAAGGCCGTATTTTTACGGCCCGGTTTTTCGCGATTCTTGCTTTCGGCTTCTTTGGTTGGCGGCGCCGGCGGTTAAATCACCATGAAGCCGCCCGCGACAAGGTTTGTTTGAATCATTTTGTGACGCCACTTGCCTATCGACTTTCGCCGCCTTACTCCGATTCTTGGCGGGAATTATATAAGAACTTGGTTCCTGTCTGGGGCGACAGGGAAAAAATCAACGCTTTTTTTATGGCGAACCATTTGTGGTTGGGCGAGGCGAGAGTTTGGGCCGATGACATGCGCTATAGCCGGGCCG
>CAYHSY010000063.1:0-3950 GCA_964359435.1 uncultured Candidatus Saccharibacteria bacterium | reverse complement strand
AGGTTAACATACATGCATTATACATCACAAAGACTCAACTGGCAAGAAAATCTATACACCCCTCATTCGGCCGAATGAGGGGTGTATAAAAATCCCCGACTTCCTAAGAAGCGGGGATACACACAAACGCTACTGAAACACCGAACGGACTACAGCGATCGCATCGTAGAGCAACTGGTCTTGTAGCCCCATAGCGGCCGCGCCCAGAGCCATTACTATGCCGCCAATAAAGCGCGCCTTGGTCACGCTCTCTTTGAGAAGCCAGATGGCAAGAATCGCATTGAAGGGAATCTGAATGCGCTTCATGGACCCCACGTATGGTACTATACTTTCGCGATACGCAAGGGACATCAGCCAAATCGCGCCAGCATACCAGAAAGCCATCCAAAGAACTCGGCTGATACGTTTTGATGGGACTGTTGGCTTGGGCGCATCCGAAGTCGGGACGGGTGAGTATCGACCCTCGCCAAGATAGAATGCCGCCGAGGGCTGAATGACGATGATCCATTCTCTCAAGAACATCGCCACCACCAAACTCCCCACTCCGGCAATCATCATTACCACGCCAAACGCGAATGGCACATTGGCGGTTCGGGCGGCAATGCCGTCAAAGTTCAAACTCACCGAACCGATCAAGGCGGCGCCAAGCGCGAAACGCACCCCCGAGTTATACTTCAAAGCAGTGAACGGCGCAAACGCATCCTTCCAATTACGCTCCTCCGCTTTGCGTTTGGCCAAGTACGACTCAATGTTGATGATGTAGGCGCCTAGAATGAGTAGCACCAAGCCCATGTAACCCATCTTGCTCGGCCACTCATGCAAAATGGCCGCACTGGTCAAGATCACGATGGCGGGAGTTGTCGCGAGATACGGAGTAACAAGCGACGTATCGGCCAACCGATTTGCTTTGACGGAGAAAATCTGGAAGCCGATATTCAGTACGCCGGTCACTATCGCCGCCAGCCAGAAGTTCTCCCTCCACGAACCACTTTCCATAATCTGCGGCCCGCCAGTCATGACGCTGATTATGAAAAGCGCGGCGGATGCAATGAGTAGATACGCAGCCGTGAACGTCGCGTCTTTCCCCTTCCAGGCGCCGACCTCCCGTTTCCGCAGAATCTGGAAATAGGCGAGCCAAGCCGCGCCGACAATGACCAAGAGGTATGCATTCGGGGTCATGATGGCTGGGCCGATTTCAGGTTGCATTAACCTATCCTCCATAACAACAAAACCATATTCCGAAGGACCACAAATATACTAACATAAAAAAATACCCCGGGCAAGCCAGGGGCTCACGCGGGGCATACCGATTACTAGAAAGGAACATCCTCCGATGGAGGTTCGCACTGCTGCTGTACTCGCTGCCGCAGGGTCTCATCTTCCGCTTTGAGCCGAGCCAGCTCATCCAGCAACGATTTCCGCAGACGCTTGACGATGCCGGCCTTGGCCACGTCATTCAGGCACATATTCTGGTGCGGCTCACCCGCTGGGATGATGAGCTGATCACCGGGACCGAGGACAACCTCTCGTCCCCCGTAGATGCCTTTCGCTCTAAGTTCACCAGGCCCCTTTTCCTCAACGCCATCCGGAACCAGTCGGCCACCGACAATGAAATGCATGTAGCCTTCGATTCCTTCCCACACATCATCCCAATCCCGGTGAACTTCCGCGGTCCCGAAAGAATGATCGTGCACGACAATGTCTACGCCCAGCCCCATGCTCTTCAAGGGCTCCAGGTTCGTCTTTTTGCCGTTTTCGGTCGGCTGACGGAGCATCTCACGCAAAGTCGCAGCCGGAATGAAGACGCACATTGTCCCCTGCACAATTCCCAAGCAATCATGCCGAACACCACAGCAACTCGACTTGAACATCTCCAGTACTGGTTCCATTTCACAACCTCCTGATAACTCACAAATAACCCACCTCGGCCCAACGCCTCGGTGAACATGAATATGATAACAGAACAACCGACCATCAGTCAACCCTATTTACTCGCCACCGGTATTTTTATAATCGCGTAACGCGCCGTCTTTTCCGCGCCATGCCAGTGCGGCACGCCGGCCGGCACCCACAGCCAATCGCCGGGCTTCATGACAAGCTCTGTTCCTCCGATGATTTTGTAAGCCCTAATTTCGTGTTTCTTTTCCGTGCCATCTTTGGCTTTGCTTAAAAACGGCTCGTGCATTTCCCCGCCATAAATAAATTTGCCAGTTCCCGTGAGGCACAACCACAAATCATGCTCCAAAATATGCACCTCGGCCTTATTATCCGCTACCTCATGGTCTTCCAACAAATTAATCGGCAACTTTTTTTCCGCCGCCAATGCCTTCAAGGGCTCCATCAATTTTTTGCCCTGCACCGGCTGCTGCGCCAAAACTTCGTCTATTTTTTCTTTTGATAAATAAAATGATTCCATAATTTTATAAAACATTATCTTTAATCCACTCGTCAGTCAAGAACTCAAACACCTTCGGCATCCCGACGAGCCGCGGAATCAGGCGGTCTTTTATCTTGGGGAGCAATTCGGGCAAACGATTATTTTCATAACGATGGCGACGGATGCTCCGCCAAATCCGCATCAAATCCCACCGCATCCCGGCCGCCAAAATTAATTTATATTCGGCCATCGGCAATGGGAACTCTCGACGATAAGCCCGCAAAAACTTCGCGACTCTCGACTCAAATTCTTCCGCTGTATGATTTTTGAGAAAATTAGAACCGTAGGAAAACAAAGTGTTCCCCACATCCCAAATATGCGGCCCCACGCCAATTTGGTCAATATCTAAAAATATGGACATCCGCCCATCCGGCAAAAACAGGGCATTGTTAGTGTGAAAGTCGTTATGCAAAACCCCGAACGACAATCCCGCTGACGTAACGGCGGAAGCATCAACATAATCCATAGCTTTATCAATCTCCCCAATCTGTTCGCGAATCGCGGCGCAGACATCTTTGGCCGCGCAGTCGCCATGGTCAACCGCGAGCTCCGCCCGCAACGATTTTTCATAAATCGGCCTGGAATCCTCATACGGCTTTTCCACCGGAATATCCTTGGCAATCGCGATTGCTTCTTCCGGATTTTCTTTAAGATATGCGGCGCCTTCGCGATGAAACACGCCCAAAGCCGCTCCGGAAGCGGCAAATTCCTCATCACGCGAAGTAAAATGGCTGCCATCCGCAAAAACTGAGACAATCACCGCCTCATGCCCAATTTGCGTCACATAACTCCCTTTCTTATTTTGAAAAGTCTTGGCCAAAACCACGCCCCGCTCCCGGAGCGCCTCGGACAAAGCGTAGGCCTTTTCATAAGCACCCATTGCCGCCGCAAACGCATCCCGGCTGGAGGCGTCGTACCAAAAAGATCGCTTGATAACCACCGGTCCCGTGCCACGCGCGTCGCACTTATAAACTTTGCTCGCCGCCGTTTTTTCCGTAAAACGACCCAAACTGCCGGGTACCATTTCCAATCCATATTGCTCAACCAAAATCTGCGCGAGCATCGCCGCTTCTTCCACCGAAACCACCGCCAATTTTATCTCTTCTGTTTTTACAAACATAGTCCTATTTTTACTCTATAGCGCATATTGTCGCGAGCGGGTTTGTCGGAGGCGATTCGGCATGGTGTCCGACGTACGTCGGACCGAATCGAGGGGACTGAGGCCGTTTCTTCGCTGGAAGAAACGAGCCGGACCCGCGAGCAATGATATGCGCATTGCTAATATGGCCTAAGAACATAACTTTTTATTCACAAACTCCACCTTAAACCGCTTGCGCTCGTGATCATATTTCACCAAACTCAAACCGCAATAATCCTGCGCAATGCGGGCCCGGAGGCCGTATGGCACGTTCAACATCTCGCCCAGAACCACGCGGATCAAGTTGCCGTGTGTCACATAGAGTAATTTTTTTCCGGCATGCTCCCCTAGATGTTTTTCTAAAATCGGCATCAC
>CAYHSY010000062.1:0-4198 GCA_964359435.1 uncultured Candidatus Saccharibacteria bacterium | reverse complement strand
TTATCCTTACGATAAATTTTTGGTTCGTAACTTTGACAGAGCCATTGTTATTTGGGGCGCCGATCATCATGGCTATGTGGGGCGGGTTAGGGCCGGTGTTACGGCTATGGGGATCGACCCCGGCAGATTTCAGGCGTTGATTGTGCAGTTGATACGGTTAGTAAAGGGTGGCAGAGAAGTTAAGATGTCCAAGCGTAAGGGCGAGTTTATCACGCTGGACGATTTGGTCAAAGATGTGGGATGCGACGCGGCTAGATTTTTCTTTTTACTGCATACTCCCGGCAACCATATGGATTTTGATTTGGCGCTGGCCAAAGAGCGTTCCAATAAAAACCCGGTTTTTTACGCGCAATATGCCTATGTGCGGGCATTGTCGATAATTAAAAAAACAAGCAAAAGAGAAAAAGAGAAGAAGATAACCGGAGAACAAAATAAAGCACTTAATGAATATAATTTTGAAACAGTGGCGGAGTTGGAGTTGCTTAAAGAATTGTCACGGCTGAACGAGTTGGTTTTTGAAACCTCCATCGATTATGAGGTGAGTCGTCTGGTCCGTTATGCCGGCGAGCTGGCGCGTTCTTTTCATAATTTTTATGAACACGAGCATGTGATGGGCGAACCGGAGGGGATTGCCAGCCGTCGTTTAGTTTTGGTTTCTGCCGCTAAGGAAGTTTTTGAGATTTTATTTGGTCTGTTGGGCGTTTCGTTGCCGAAGAAGATGTAAGGATTATTGTTTAGACGTTCTTTAAAGAAGGGTCAGCGGCATTGAAAAACCCGATTTTTTATTCTATAATTAATCATATGTTTAAGGGTCTGTCTCAATTTAATTTGCCTGAAATAGAAGAAAAAGTTTTGAAGTTTTGGAAGGAAAATGATGTTTTTAACAAATCCGTAGAGCGGCGGAAGGGTAAAAAATCTTTTGTGTTTTATGAGGGGCCGCCGACCGCGAATGGCCGGCCGGCTATTCATCATGTTTTGGGCCGAGCATTCAAGGATATTGTTTTGCGTTATAAGACTATGCGCGGTTATTACGTTCCCCGCAGAGCGGGGTGGGACACCCATGGTTTGCCGGTGGAGCTGGAGGTGGAGAAAGAACTGGGCATCAAATCCAAGCCGGAAATAGAAAAATTCGGTATCGCCGCTTTTAACGAGCGCGCCAAGGCCTCGGTGTGGAAATATAAAGACGAATGGGAGCGACTTACGGAAAGAACCGGCATGTGGCTGGATTTTAAGAATCCTTACGTGACTTATGATAATGTGTACATTGAAAGTTTGTGGTGGGTGTTTTCGCAATTTTCCAAACGTAAATTGTTGAAAAAATCATATCGGGTAGTGCCGTGGTGTCCGCGTTGCGAGACGCCTCTTTCCAGCCACGAATTAAATCAACCAGGAGCATATAAAAAAACCGCTGACCCTTCGGTGTATGTTAAGTTCAGAATTGCGTCGGACGTCGGACGTCGGACGTCGGACGAATATCTTTTGGTTTGGACCACGACTCCGTGGACTTTACCGGGGAATATCGCCGTGGCGGTGAACCCGGCTTTAACTTATACAAAATATAAAGTCGGCGAAGAATATATTTGGTCATATAATGCGCCGGGAGCGCCGGAGGGTGTTACGCCGCAAGTGGTGGAGAAGTTGTCCGGTAAAAAATTAGTGGGCTTGGAGTACGAGCCATTATATAAAGGCAGCGCTTTAACAAGCCCAGCGGCTAAAAAATTTTATCGTGTGTTGGGGGCGGATTTTGTAGAAACAGAGCAGGGCAGCGGATTTGTGCATATCGCTCCGGCCTTCGGGGAAGACGACTTCAAACTGATCCAGAAAGAATTCGGCATTTCCGCCGGTGGCATACCCGTTACCATTGATGACCGCGGCCACATGGCCGGCGGGTTTCCGGGGGAGGGTAAATTCGTTAAATCGGCTGATAAAGAAATTATAGCGGATTTGGAGCGTCGGGGTCTTTTGATGAGCGCGGGCACCATCGAGCATGATTACCCTTTCTGTTGGAGGTGTTCGGCGCCGCTAATATACCTAGCCCGCTCATCTTGGTTTGTGGAAATGAGCCGTTTACGCGGCAAGTTGCTCCAAGAAAATAAAAAAGTCAGATGGATTCCTGAAAATCTGCGCGAGGGGCGTTTCGGCGAATGGTTGCGGGAAGTGAAGGATTGGGCCATATCGCGCGAGCGTTATTGGGGTACTCCGCTCCCAATTTGGGAATGTGAGAAATGCGCCGAAACGCGCGTGGTCGGGTCTTTGGCGGAACTCCGGAAGCATGCTTGGAACGATAACGTGTTTTTTGTCATGCGGCATGGGGAGGCGACGCATAATGTATCGAATACCATCGCGGCCGGCAAAGAAACAGCTCAAAATAAATCGGTTTTGACAGAGCGCGGCATCCAGCAAGTCGCCATTTTGGCTAAAAAACTTAAGAAGGAGAAGATTGACTTTATTTTCGCTTCGCCCTATCACCGCACCAGGCACACGGCATCGCTGGTCGCGGAGGCCTTGGGTATATCGAGGGTGGAATATGATAAGCGTTTGGGGGAGCTGGATTCGGGGATTTTCAACGGCCGGCCGGTGCAGGAACATAAGGATTACTTCGGCGGCGATCCGCTTAAAGAGTTCTCCAAAGCCCCGCCTAATGGCGAGAGTTTGGCGGAAGCGCAGCGTAGGATGATTGCGGCCGTCCGCGATATTAACAGCCGTTATAGCGGCAAGCGTATTTTGATTGTGAGCCACGGCGACCCCCTGTGGGTTCTGGAGGGCGCCTTGAAGGGTTTGAAGCCGGCGGCCTTGATGGCTTTGGATTATCTTTTGCCAGGTGATTACAGGCCGATTGAAGTAGGTAATTTACCTCGTAACGCGGATGGCGCGCTGGATATTCACCGTCCTTATATTGACGAAATTTATCTTAAGTGCGGTAAATGCAATAACAAAATGAAGCGCGTTAAAGAGGTGGCGGATGTTTGGTTTGATTCCGGCGCCATGCCATATGCCCAGTGGCATTATCCGTTTGAAAATAAAAAATTAGTGGACAGCGCGGCTGGCTATCCGACTGATTATATAGTGGAGGGCATAGATCAAACGCGCGGCTGGTTTTACACTCTTCTGGCCGTCGCAGTCGCTTTGGGCCGTAAGGCCCCTTATAAGGCCGTTGCGGCTTTGGGTTTGGTTTTGGATAAAAATGGCATAAAGATGTCCAAGTCCAAGGGCAATGTGGTGGATCCATGGATAATGTTCTCAAAATATGGGGCGGATGTGGTGCGTTGGCATTTTTACACCATGAATCCGGCTTGGGAGGCAAAGCGTTTTGATGAGCAAGATTTATTGTCGGTTTCCCGCCGCTTTTTCGCCATCATTTATAACTCTTATGTATTTTTAGCGACTTATGGCAAGGTTGTCGCCGCCGATTTAGCCGGATTTTCTCCTAAGCATGTGTTGGATAAATTTATTTTGGCGCGTTTGGCATCGCTCATCCAGTCGGTTACTCAGAAAATGGATAATTATGAGGCGACCGAGGCCGGCCGCGAGAGCGAGCAGTTTGTGGATGATTTGTCGCGTTGGTATATCCGCCGAAGCCGCCGCCGCTTCCAATATCCCGCGCCGGATGATTTGAGAGACGCTTCCATGACGCTTTTTATAGTTTTGCGTGAGTTCGGGAAGCTTATAGCACCCATGACGCCGTTTTTTGCCGAAGGATTGTATCTTTCTTTGGCGGGCTTTGCGGGCGACAGCAAGGCCGCAAAATCCATTCATCTGACGGATTATCCGGATCTCCGGAGATGGAAAGACGATAAACTTTTGTCCGACATGGCTGAAATCAGGCATTTGGCGGGTGATGCCTTGGCTTTGCGGGCAAAATTAGGCATCAAGCTCCGGCAGCCGCTTCAAAAATTAAAAATCAAAAATGCAAAATTGAAAATTTCGGCGCAAATTTTGGAGATTCTCAAGGATGAGATAAATGTTAAAGAAGTCATTTTTGATTCCGGTATAAAAGAATCTTTGGAGTTGGATGCGGTTATTACGCCGGAGTTGAAGGCGGAAGGCCTGGTGAGAGAGTTCGTCCGTATGATTCAGGATTTGCGCCAGGATGCCAACTATCGCCCGGGCGAGGAGGCCTCGCTTTTTGCGGAGCTTCCGGAGGAGGCCGCGCGCGTACTGGAACCATTCGGGCAAGTGATAAAAAAAGAGGCCTCGC
>CAYHSY010000061.1:0-4577 GCA_964359435.1 uncultured Candidatus Saccharibacteria bacterium | reverse complement strand
CTTCCGGTTGGGGCAGGAGTACCAAGAAAGCCGTGGAACATTTGAAGAAGGGTGTGTCTTGGGACAGATCGGCTTTGACGGGGCGCGGCTGCGGAGAGGGCAGCGGCGTGGTTATGAAGATTGGGCCGCTCGCGGCATATCTTTATTTGAATCCGCCGGAAGACGACACCGATAAGATTGAGATGGTTTGGGATTTCACGCGCATGACTCACAATAACGGCCTGGCGCTATCGGCGTCTCTGGCTCAGGTTGCTGCCATTTCGCACTGCCTGGGTAAAGCCGGGCATAGTTTCAAGCCAAATAAATACCTTGCGGCCGTTTTTGACGAGATGCGTAATCTGGTATTCGGGACTCCGGAAGAAGGCACCGCTTTTTCTGACGCATTGGCCGCCGCTTATTGCGCGCCGCCGAATCAGTTGGCCGGGGCGCTCTCCGTCGTTCGCAAGAGCCCCTTTCACTTGCTTCATTCGGTGCCATTGAGCCACGCGGTCTTTCTGCATTCGCCGACCAAGTTTGATTGCGTGTTGAACGCGATTGCTATGGGCGGCGATACCGACACCAACGCTTCTATTGTCGGCGGGCTCTTCGGTGCTTTGAATGGCATTGACGCGATTCCGCCCAAATTCATCTCCGGTCTACGTGATCATAAAAAAGTTCTCGAAGTTGCTAAGCGTTTCTGCAAGGCCTTCGTCTGTTGAACCACATCCCGACCGCCGATCAAAACGGTGGTCTTTTATTTCATATAACTTTGTGGTATAATATAGAGCATGAAAAGATTCGACATTATCACAATTTTCCCCAACATTCTGGACTCATATTTTGGGGAGACCATCTTAAGACGCGCGCAAGAGAAGCGCCTGATTAAAATTGTTACGCACGACTTGCGTAAATTTTCGACCGACAAAAAACATCGCAAGGTTGATGATCGGCCCTTCGGCGGGGGACTAGGCATGGTATTGCAAGTCGCGCCTATCTTTCGGGCCGTCGCTACGATAAAAAATAGTTTTAGGCCTCGGTCATCGGGCGTCCGTCATCGGATAATTTTGTTTTCCACTCGGGGTAAAAAGTTTACCAACGCGGATGCCAAGCGTTTGGCCGAATACGACCAACTGATTTTTATCTGCGGTCGTTACGAAGGCGTCGATGAGCGCGTGGCGAAATACGTCGCGGACGAGGAAATCTCTATCGGCGATTTTGTGCTCTCCGGCGGGGAACTGCCGGCTGCGGTAGTTGCAGAAGCGGTGGCCCGTCAAATCCCGGGTGTGCTGGGCAAGTATGAATCATTGGAAGAAATCAAAGGCAGTTACCCGGTTTATACCCGGCCGGAAATTTTTATTTCTAAAAAGGGTGCAAAAAAATGGAGCGTGCCCAAAGTGCTTTTGAGCGGCGATCAGAAGAAGATAGATGAATGGCGTACGTTAAATTAAAAATCAAATATCAAAAAGACAGATAATCAATCAAAAATATAAACGCATTAAATTTTTTAATTTTGCTTTGGTATTTTGAACTTTGATTTTTGCATTTTGATATAATCAGAACATGGGCTCTCTCCGTATTTTGTTTATAGCCGGGGCTTTGGCCGCTGTTTATGTTGCGGCGATCGCTCTGGCAGCGACGAGCGATAATATCTCCGGCTGGGCGTGGTCAGGGAACATCGGCTGGATTAGTTTTAATGACGCCAACAGCGGTTCCGGTGGCGGCTCTTACGGCGTGAATGCCGATGGCTCCGGTAATCTTTCCGGTTATGCCTGGTCTCCGAATATCGGCTGGGTTAGTTTTAATTCACCGCATACCGTTAATTGTCCGAGTGAGCCGGGTAATCCTTCCTGCGCTCCTCAAATTAATTTCACAACCCGGGAGGTGAGCGGTTTTGCCCGCGTCTGCGCGGGCACGGTCGCCGGCGATTGTACTGGTGCCGGCCGTACCGATGGCTGGGAGGGTTGGATCAGTTTGCGCGGATCAAATCCTAACTCTTCTTACGGTGTTTCGGTCGCCGGCTCTAATCCTTATCTTTGGAACGGCTGGGCTTGGGGTGGTGAAGTATTGGGCTGGCTAAGTTTTTCCGGCTCCGGAACAGGCGGTGGCGGAGCCGGTGGGGGTGGCGGCGGAGGTGGCGGTTACGGCGTTGTCGGCCCCGCCTCGGGCGGGCCAACCGGCGCGCCGCCGTTTGTGGTTGCTGTCGCGGCTTCACCCAATCCGGCCGAAGTTCAAAAACTTGTCACCTGGTCGGCTTTGGTTTCAGGCGGTGAGCCGCCTTATACCTATGCCTGGAGCGGCACCGATGGCTTGAGCGGCACCAGTGCGACGGCCGGGAAGACCTATGCGACCGTCGGCACAAAAACCGGCACAGTGACTGTCCGCGACAGCCGGGGCGCCGTCAGAACGGAAAGTTTGGAAATCAACGTGGTGCCCAAGCGACGCATCGGCGGCATCGAAGAAATCCAACCGGAATAACATCTGATGGATCCGATCATGAAAAAACACTTGAGTTATAATGAGGGCGATGGAGTGGTTAAGGCAATCGTTGCGACGGTTATTTTCGCATTAGTCGCCTCCGGCGTAGTTTATATAATTTTGCGGCGTAATATGAAAACTGAATCTGGGCCTCCTTTGTACAGTGAAACGGAGAAGTTGGATATTTTGAAGGAATTAGCCAAAAACAGCAAGCCCCAACCAAGCGTAGTCGAACGTTTTCAGATGCTGGAGTCATTAGTCGGGGAAAGTAAATAAAAGAATATGTCTAAACTAAAATTCATTTTAAATAATTTCGGCATTATTATTGGAGTACTGGCGGTTTTAACGGTTGCGGTTTACGCGCAATCGGTGTGGAATGCCCCAACGGCGACTCCGCCGGGTGGCAACGTCGCCGCGCCGGTAAATGTAGGCGCTTCTAATCAGGTAAAAACAGGCGGTTTAGGCGTGGGGCCTTTGGCGGTTTTTGGCAATGCTTTGGTGAACGGCAATTTGAATGTGACCGGAGTTTATCAATCTAATGGTAAAAATGGCATTCAGGCGTCGTGTCCGGCCGGGCAAGGTTTGGGCGGCGTGGAGGTTTCCGGCGGCATCGTGACGGGCGGTTCTTGCGGGGCATCCGGCGGGGGTGGCGGCCCGGTAACTATAGTAACTGCTTATACCTATTCCGGCTTGGGTACGGCAACTTGTCCGGCTGGAAAAGTGGTGACTGGCGGCGGATGTTATGCCGGTCACAGTAATTGCATCCTGCAGCACAGCTATCCTTATCCCGGAAATTCTCAATGGACATGTTATTGGAAATCTTGCGGCGGAGTTACCAGTAATGTCTACGCAATTTGCCAATGAGTAACACCCCCTTGACTTACGTCAAGGGGTTTTGTTATTATATCGACAAGGTCCGCAGAATACAGGCCGCCATAAGTCCTGTCGAGGATGCGTCAACTTTTGTTGATTGTTCGCGCGACCCCGGAAAGGTCGTTTTTAATTTATCTATCAATGAATAATCGAGTAAACGAATCAAATACAAGTTCTTATTCGTAAATTCGTTTGGTGATATTTTATGTTAAATAAAATCCAAAAGAAAGAACAGGTTGCATTGGGTGTTTCGGAAATTAAGAATTCACAGAGTTTGCTCTTCGCCGATTTTACCGGCGTTCCGACTGATGAAATTAAAAAATTAAAAAGTACGCTTCGTGCTTTGGGCGCCAAATTCAAGGTTTTCAAGAAGCGGCTTTTGAAAATCGCCATGAAGGACGCCGGCGTGGAAGTGGATCCTACCCAGTTTGACGCGCAAGTGGGTACGGTATTCGGCGCTAAAGCGATTTACGATATGGCGTCCCCGGTAGCCAAATTCGCGAAAGATCTCCTTAAGAACACCAAAAAAGAATTCAAAATTTTGGGCGGCTATGACGCGCAAGAAAAAAAGTTCTTTGATGGCCCTGCCGTTGCGACAATCGCCAAGTTGCCGTCTCGTGAAGTTCTCTTGACCCAGATTGCGGTTATGCTTGGCATGCCTGTTAAAAAAGTCATGACTGCCCTAAACAGTCGTAAAGAGCAACTGGAAAAGACGGCAACACCGGCCGCTGTTTAACGGAGAGCTGTGTTATTAGTAAATCCGTAATTAATCAGTAATTCGTGCGATAATTATATGGAAAAATTTCAAGATATTTTGTCTAAAATCGAGGGTTTGAACGCTTTGGAGCTCTCGGAGCTCGTGAAGGCCATGGAAGAAAAGTTTGGCATCTCTGCCGCCATGCCGGTCATGGTCGCGGGTGGAGGTGCCGCGGGTGCCGCTGAAGCGGAAGAAAAAACCGCTTGGAAAGTCAGCTTAAAAGAAGGCGGCGCGCAGAAGATTCAAGTTATCAAGGTCTTGCGCGAAGTCACCGGTTTGGGTTTGAAGGAAGCCAAGGATATGGTGGACGCCGCTCCGAAAGTTGTGAAAGAGGGTTTGAAGAAAGAAGACGCGGAAGAGCTCAAGAAAAAGCTCGAAGCCGCCGGCGCCGTAGTGGAATTGCTTTAATTCCGTCGCGTAAAACGCAAAAGCCCCCCAATGCACAAGTTCAGATACATATGAGACTTTTCGGCAAACCGAAAAGTCATGAAAA
>CAYHSY010000060.1:0-4630 GCA_964359435.1 uncultured Candidatus Saccharibacteria bacterium | reverse complement strand
CCGGCGAACCGACTCCGCAGGTAGCGGGCACTAGCCAGTCAATGACCGTTACCGGCCTTTCCGCCGGCACCACTTATTATTTTGCCTTAAAGACCAGCGACGAGGTTCCGAACACCTCCGATATCTCCAACTTGCCGAATGGGGCGACTTCAGCCGCGGAAGTGTCAACTATTATTATTTCCAATAATCCGGGCGGCAGTGTCGCGCCGACCAGCGTAAAATTTTCCGGACAAGCGTATCCCGGCAGCAAAATAGAAGTGCTGCGTAAAAGCACCTGGGACGGCGTCTACCGCAACATTCCTCTTAGCGATTCGACCATTGATGCCGCTGGAAAATTTGCCGTAAGTTACACCGCCTTTTTGCAAGGCGAATATGTTTTCGCGGTCCGGGCGGAAGATAAAGAAGGCAGGAAAAGCGGGATTTTATCTTTTACCGTTGATCTTATTTCCAATAATGCGCTTGTTAAAGAAGACATTTTATTGCCGCCCACTATCAGCTCCGATAAGCCGGTTTATCCAAAGGGTGGAGCCATGGTTTTATCCGGTTATGCCGGCGCCGACAAAAAAATTGAAGTCCAAATCGGCAATTTGCCGGTCACTGAAACCGTTTCGGGGGGTGACGGAAAATATACGGTTCGGACTACTACCGAGAATTTTGAGATCAAAGATTATTTTGTGAAAGCGCGGCAGATTATTTCTGATAGCGTCGCGGGCGATTATTCTCCTTCCATAACTTTCCGCGTGTCGTCTCTTGAATCGCCCACAGCCGATTTTAACGGAGATAACAAAATAAACATAGCCGATTGGAGTGTCTTTTTATTTCGTTGGGGGTCCAAGGATGGGGCGCTGCGGCTCAAGATAGATATGAACGGCGATGGCAAGATTGACATCGCCGATTTGAGTGTTTTTCTAAAAGCCATGAAAATATAATGCAATATAGTATAATTAAAGTATGCAATAAATATGTCAAAGTTTTATATTAAAATATTAATCATCGGGATCCTTTTTATGGCCGGCGGGCGGGCGGCCTCGGCGGCAATTCTTTACATCTCCCCGCCGTCAAAAAATGTCGCTATCGGAGACGAGATCTTTTTGGATATAAAAGTCAATACTGAAACTGTCGGCATAAACGCCGCTCAAGCCCTAGTCCATTTTCCAAATAGTATTTTGACCGCCGAGAGTTTTGACAAAGCGGGATCAATTTTTAATTTCTGGGTTGAGGATCCCGTAATTTCCAACGAAAACGGAACAGTTAATTTCATTGGCGGCACTCCTAAGGGAGTTGCCGGCGACACCCTGCAGATATTGCGGATTAAGTTTAAGGCGACCGGATCCGGCGCCGCCGACGTTACCCTGTCTGACGCGGTCGTAACGGCGAGCGACGGCAAGGGGACCAACGTGCTTTCTAAAATGGATGGGGCAAAAATCGGCTCCGGCGGCGCCGCTTCTGTGGTTGCCCCGGCGCCGATCGTTCCAAATATCCCGAATATCCCGAAAATTGAAGCGCCAAAACCAATTGAGCGGGTCGCGGTGCCGTCCAAGAAATTGCCTAACCAGCCCCAGATTAGCGTTCCGCTGTATGCTGATCCTTTGAAGTGGTACAGCTATTCGGGCGATGTAATAGTTTTTTGGGAAGTTCCCGATGACGTTATCTCGGTTGCCGCTAAACTCGATCATAGCCCTAATACCGATCCGACCATTGCTGAAAAAGATTTATTTACCGGCAAAAATTTCGGCTTGATAGACGAGGGGGTTTGGTATGTTCACGTACGGTTTAAAAATAATATCGGCTGGGGTCCTTCGGCGCACTATAAAATTTCCATCGATCGCACGGCTCCGGCTGTCTTTGAAATAAGAATTGACAATGCGGTCACTGAAAATCCGGCGCCGGTCATAAGATATGAAACAAGCGATGCCCTGTCCGGTTTGGGTGAAGTCGGTATTTTGGTTGATGATAATGATTTGATAAGAGTTGGCGCGACCACCACTTCTTTTGCTTTGCCGCTCCAGCCGCCGGGGAAGCACAGGATAGTCGTTCGAGCGGTTGACAAGGCCGGGAACGCGCTCGAGGATGATCAAGATTTGGAAATTTTGCCGTTAGCCAAGCCGTCGTTCGATTTTGTTCCCAAATCCGTTTCCCAGGGCGAAGTTATCTTTGTTTCCGGCAAAAGCGTAGCCGGGGGATTCGTTGATATTGTCTTGAAGAATAGCGACGGCATCATAAAAGCTAAAATTATAGCGGATGTGGATAGCTCCGGCGGGTGGAAAGCGAGTATTGAAGAATTCGTCCCTTTAGGCATGTATTCCATAACTGCGGTCGGGAGGGATAATCGGGGCGCTTTGAGTTATCCCACCGATTCGTTTCAGGTCAAGGTTAGGCCGAAGGTGATTATTTCTATCGGTTCGCTGGATTTAGGCGCATTCGATCTGATTATTTTGGGATTGAGTATGGTTGTTCTGGGAGCGGCGGTTGTTTATTGGAATTTCCTAAGGACTCGTAATCGGCGCGATGTTTATAAAACGATTGCGATGCGCGATGTGGAGAAATTCGCGGAAATGCTGGAAAACGACGTGGAAGCATTACAGTCGCTTCATGGGGATGGTGTTGGGGCACATGATGAGAAAACTCATACGGATATAAATGCGAGAATTGGCAGGATGAAAGAGAAGATTGCCAAAATGCGTAAATATTTGCCGCAAGAAGTAAAAAAGATGGACTAGCCCGTCTCGAAGATATGTCCTAGCCGCCACCGAATTTCGGGGCGGCTTTCTTTTTTGATGTATTTGTGATATAATATAATATATGCCTCCTAGGATTTCTAAATCTAAAAAGTCCGCGAAGAGTTTGGTCAAGCACCGGACACAAAAGCTAAAACCGGTATGGTCCTTCGGCACGATCAGCGGCCTAATCTTCGTCGCGATTATCGGCATCTTTTATTATTACCAGCCGGCCGGTGGGGAGCCGGCCGCAGTTCCGGCGGACATAACTGCCGCCGTTACCCCAGCTTCTCTTGAAGAAATTTTGAAAGTGCCGGACGTCCAAAATCGTCTTCGCGTCAAAGAAACTCCTTTGGGATATTTGAACGTGCGCGCCGGTCCCGGCACCGAGTATAAACTGCTTCGCAAAGCCCATATCGGCGATGTTTTTGATTACACCACTTTTGAAGTCGGTTGGTATAGGGTTATTGATGAGGGTGGAGAAGCCGGCTGGGTGGCGGAAAAATATGTAGAGTTGCTGGACTGAACTTGGCTGTGGATAAAGTTTTGTAAGGTTTGGCAGGGGGAGTATAATTAAAGTATAAAGTTCAGCTCGGCGGCTAAATATTGTAGTTCTACGGCCTACAACAACCCTTCTATTTAAAGGAGCTGGAGTAGGTCGATTTTATTAAAATAGACTCCGCAATATTTCTTTATGAACACGCCTTTTGTGGATCAATCGGCTGATGGTATCATTAACTGTCCTATTTGTCGGGGTGTTTTGTTAAAAGATTTTATCGGTGATAAAAACGTCTGCCTGGTTAGCTTTACCATGCGGTGCCCTCATTGTCAGGGGACGCATCGGATTAGTGTGGGCGGCGGGTTGCTTAAAGTTGAGTTTGTCAAAAATAGTTAGTTGGGCGGTCGTGTTGGCGTATCATTCTCATCCCGAGTTTGTCGGCTGATGGACAAAGGATTTTTTAGAGATATCCCTTTCATGAATCAAGTTTGTGTCGTCGGCTTGCAAATAGTGTATAATTAGCGTATTATATATTAGGTATGTCAAAAACTCCTAAGAGCCGGGAAGAGATCGCGCAATTACCGGATGACGAAATTCTTAAACTTTCCCTTAAGGATCCTAGTCATTTTTCCATTTTGGTCCAAAAATATGAAGAGGCGTTTTTGCGCGCCGCCGTGAGTATTACCCGTTCTCGGGAGGAAGCCGAAGATATTCTCCAGGAGGCCTTTACTAAAATCTATATGAATGGCGCGAGGTTTAAAAAAGAGCCCGGCGCCTCCTTCAAAAGCTGGGCTTATCGTATTTTGGTTAACACCTCTTTCACGCATTATCAGAAATTAAAAAAGACCACCGGCAACGTTTCTTATTTGGATCCGGTTTTATACGATGAGGATGAAAAGTTCGCTGAAACTTCTGATTTGGGCAACGCCTCCGATCATAAGGCCATAATCACCAAAACCCTGGGCAAGATGCCGGAGCATTTGGGCCGGCTCCTGCGTCTTTATTACCTGGAAGATAAATCATATAATGATATTGCGAAGATTGAAAAAATTTCTACCACCACTTTGAAAATGCGTCTTTTTCGCGCCAAACGCTTATTTAAGAAATTGATGCTGGAAGAATAAAAAATATGAATACTAACGAACAGCTGCAAGAAAATATCATGCGCCGAGTTTATGGTGTTTGGTTTTTGCGCCGCGTTTTGCCGGTAGCCATCTTTGAGGTCTTGTTTATTGCGTTGGCTGTCAATCTTTTTGCGGAGAGCGTGTTTATCGCCCGGGTTGTTGAGAACGCCGTTGGTATTTTGAAGGATAGTCCGTGGGCGGTTGCCTCCTTTTTGTGGTCGGCATTTTGGAACAGCCGCTTGGAGGTAAAAATCGAAGTTGCCTCCGCGTTTTTGATGGGTGCGCTGTTT
>CAYHSY010000059.1:0-4668 GCA_964359435.1 uncultured Candidatus Saccharibacteria bacterium | reverse complement strand
AAAAATAATAATTGGAACAATTTAATCGATGGGGTGCACGGCCTGGTTTATTCCGGCGGTAGTTGGCAATTTCAGGGTACCCCCGATACCCGCTGTTTTTTTACCCGCCGCGTGGATATAGCAACACTTGACGCTAATACTAAGATTGCGACTACGACCATAACTTGGTCTACCGACCCCTTGCGCTCGCGGACCTCGGTTGTGGTGGAGAAATTATTCAGATACGATAATCCGGCGCAAGGAGTGTGCAAAATCGGGCCGCTCGCGGGTAATTGGTCTAACCCGCAAGTGCTCGGCTCGGCTGATTTAGGCGCCGGAGTTTCCGGAACGGATGTCGTCGTTAAATTGCCATATGTTTATATGAGCGGTATTTCCAGTACCGCCTCCAAGCACGACGTTTTTGTGTTTAACGTTTCCAATCCGGCATTTCCCCAATTAACCGCTTCCTTAAATATCGGCAGCGGCGGCATTAATAGTTTATTTATCAAAGGCAACTATCTTTATGCCGCTTCGCCGAATGATGCCAAAGAATTAATTATTTTTGATATTTCCACGCCCGGCGGCATAACAGAAACGGGTTCCAAAGATTTAACCGGAAGCGCCGATGCCTACGCAGTTTATGTGTTTAGCAATACCGCCTCCGTCGGGCGCAATTCCGGCGCGACCAACGAATTGGCTTTTTTAAATGTGGTGAACCCCGCGTCTCCCGTCGTGCTTAACGAGATTGCGACAGGTGGCAGTATTTATGATTTCACCGCTAACGGTGATAAGCTTTATTTTGTGAGCCAGCAGTCAGATCCGGATATTTGGGTTTACGATATCACGGATCCGTTGAATCCTGCTTTTGTTACCAATTACGACATTCCCGGCATCACCGAAGACGTCAGTATTTTTATACAAGAGGGCTCGGCTGGCGCGCCGGTTTCCAATATTTTAGTCGGAAACATTAATAATGAGCTGATTGTGATAGGCGCTACTACTACGCAATCCAGCGGTTGGTATGTTCGCGACCGCATCAATCTTCTTGGCGATATTAACGATATTGTCTGCGTGGAAAATGATCTGGCGTTTCTCGCGACCTCTAACAGCAACAAAGAATTTTTGATTGCGGATATTACCGATCCCGATAATATCTTTGAGAAGGCCTCTTTTAATTTTCCGCAAAACGGTACCGGTATAGAATTCGTGGATAATAAGGTTTTTATGTCGGTTAGGAGCAATGACGCGCTTCGTATTATTACGTCAGGACCTTAATATGGAAAATTCCCGATCCCCAATTCCCAATCCCCAATTTAGGAGCGGGCTGACTTTAGTAGAAACTATCATTTATACGGCAATCGTTGCCATCGTGGTGGGCGGGTTTTTATTTGTCATGATAAGCATGATAATTTCTGCCGATCGTGTTTCGGATGATCTGTTGTTAGCGGAAGAAAAGCAATTCATTATTCAAAAATTGGACAATATTTTGCAGAGCGTTTCCGTGGTTAACGCTCCGGCTCAAGGGTCTTCCGGCATGACGCTTTCCGTGAATAAACTGAATTATGATGGAAATCCCGTGGTGGTGGATTTGGTCTCCGGCGCCATGCGCGTAACCCGCGGCGGGGGAATGGCCGCGCCTATAACGCCGGCTGCTATTACGGTTTCCGATCTTTTGTTTGAGCATGCGGTGACCATCAAAGAAGTCCGTATCCGAACAACCGCGCTTTTAACGGGGCCGCGCGGGACAACGAGTATAGATTTTACCAGAATTATCAAGTAGGGATGGGTTTTGGGTGATAGGTTATTGGGAGATCAGAACATGCCGATATTCAATATAAATTATAAAAATAATAGAAACGGATATATCGCGGTTGTCACGGCGTTGATTTTTATGATGCTGACCTTGGCTGTTGCGGCTTCCGTGGGAGTGGGCGCGTTTTTATCGCGTCAGGGTAAGAATGAATTGTTGAACAAGCAAGCGAGTTATCTGGCGGCCCGGGCTTGCTTGGATCGGGCGCGGCTCCAGCTTAGTCAAAACTGGAGTTTTTATGCCGGGGGCGAGCGGGTGGATATTTACGATTATCAATGCGCGATTTTGGCGATAGAGAATTCCGGACAAAATAAGATTATCACCGCCACGTCTTCCGTTTTTTCTTCCTTTACCAACTTGAAATTAACCGTGGATCCGGCTTTGGCTACGGTGAGTTTTGAGGAGATCATATCGAGGTAATTTAAAATTCAAAATTATGATAGAATTTTTACAATGATAAAAAAACGAGGTTTTACATTGCCCGAACTTTTGATAACCATGACGATCGCGGTAATTATTGCCGGGGTGGCGTTGGTGTTCACTAATCCGGCCGGGAAATTGGCCCGGAGTCGTAACGCCCGCCGAAATGCGGATATTCAAACAATTATGAATGCTTTGGGCCAAAGAATAGCCGATAACAGAGGCATTTTCAGTTGCCACGTCGGTAATTTGCCGGCCAGTTCCACGAGGATGATGTCTCCGCCGGGGGGCTTTGATGTCAGCCAGTGTCTGGTGCCGGCCTATCTCGTGTCTTTACCTTTTGATCCGGGAGTTGCGGGTGCGCACTTTGCGACTACCACTGATTACGATACGGCTTATGCCATATCGCAGAGCGCGACGAGCGGCCGCATCACCATCATGGCTATCTATCCGGAATTGGGGGAGAACGTGGGTGTGACCAGATAGCGGGCCATCTGATATAATAACCGTATGGGTAAAAAGATTTTGATAGTGGAAGATGAAAAGTCCTTAGTGGAGGCCATGCGCGAGGCCTTGGTAAGCGAGGGTTTTGAGGTAAGCGTCGCTGAAAATGGTAGCAGCGCCTTAAAGGCATTGCGCGATAACTCTCCGGACTTGATACTTTTGGATATAATTATGCCTGATATGGACGGCATTTCTTTTTTGAAACAAATCAGGAAGCCGGAATCTCCGAATTTGCATACCAAGGTTTTGATTTTCACCAATTTGGCCGGCGAGAAGCAATGGATTAATCAGATGGGGTTGGAAATTACCGACTATATAGTGAAAGCCAATAGTTCGCTGGCGGATTTGGTAGCTCGTTTGAAAAAAATTTTCGGGATTTAGATCGGCTATGTTATGCTGAAGCTACGACGTTTCGGTGATTTTTGGTACGGTTTTTGAAGAGGGCCGGACGATGCTTTCGCCGAAGCAAGTTTCAGAAATCAATCCGATCTTTGATAATGTGATGCCGAATTGCCTGGCACTGAAGGCAGCGGAGGTTCTGAAAAGCGCGAGCGCGGTTTGTTTTCCACGGCGTACGATTCCATATCCATTGGTTTGCGGCTCCATTGCCGTGCCGGTTTTGGAGTCCTTGGCCCGTAACCGTGGGGAGCATTACGCTCCTCCCGGACGTTTGGCGTCCATGAATCGGCTTTGGACGTTTGATAAACTCACGCCGTCGCTTCGTGATTTCAAGGCCGGACGGGCTTCGCATGCCGCGGTGGAACAGATATACCATCATGAGTATGGAGTATGGCGGCGCGATACCTTGGCGGAGAAGTTCACGGCTTTGGCGGAAGATTTGACATGGAATACCGACCACGCGCTTGGTTTGATCGGGCGTTTTTGTCTGGTCGGCGCGATTCTCCGGAACGCATTGCAGAGCGGCAAACTTACCTCCTTGTGTTCCATCGCGTGCGGGTCCGGTGAGGCGGTTATCGATGCTTTGCGGCAGGCAAGAACGCCGGTCGCGGCGGCTTTCATCGACACTAATCCTGAGGCCCTCAAGATCTCCGAGCAGCGTGCCTCGGGGCTCGGCAATACCCATTTTTTTCAGATGAATGCCGTGCGCAATCAGCGTTTTTTTCGAGATTTGCCGTTCGAGGCGCTGGAGTTTACGGGTCTCATTGATTATCTGCCCGACGCGATGCTCGTTAATTTCCTGCGTGCTTTGAAGCAGGAGCGGCTCAAGCTGCTTCTTGCTTCCAATATCTTAAGGAAAGCCGGCCCTTTGGCGCGGTTGGAACGCGCGTTTTTGTATCATGCCCTGCAATGGAACATGATTTACAGGACGCACGCGGAATTGAGCGGCATTTTCGCCCAGGCCGGCTTTAGCGGTGTGCGATTCATGGATGAACCATACGGTCTGTTTACGGTCATAGTGTGGTGTAAGGAGTGATTGCGCCCAAGCATGAGGCCTCTCTGATATAATTAGAGTAGGCTTCTTTTTTATATACGAAGATGTGGTACTTTCCGTTTTCGGCAGCTGTCAACGCCTTAACCGCCATAGGGCTCGGTGTTTTTATTTTGTGGACCAGTCGTCGGGAGCAAGTCCATCGCGCCTTTGTTTATTTTGCCTTAATGGTCGCGGCCTGGTCTATCGGTTATTTTTTCTGGCAGATTTCCAAAACAGCCGATGACGCGCTTTTTTGGTCGCGTATGCTGATGTTGGGGGCGATTTATACGCCGGTCACGTATCTGCATTTTACCTACGCATTTTTGGGTATTTATAAGGATAAACGGGTTTTCCTATGGCTTGGTTACGTTTTTTTTATCCCATTCGTTTTGGCCGGTTTTTCCGATTACTTTGTGGCCAGAGTCGAACCGTTTTTAGGATTTCCATTCTGGCCGATGCCGGGACCGTTATTCCATTCATTTTTATTGATCATTATTAAAAAAATGACCTCCATTTAAATTAA
>CAYHSY010000058.1:0-4787 GCA_964359435.1 uncultured Candidatus Saccharibacteria bacterium | reverse complement strand
TCGGACAATGGATCCTAAGTCCATCGCGTCTACCAATTCCGCCAACCCGCTTTTGGATGTTCTAATTAAATTATAGCATAGTTTATCTATACTTGTCAATACCTACGTGTTAGAGTGGGGGGGTATTGACAAGAAATGACTGGTTTGCTATAATCGTTTTACGAGGTGGTTGGGACTGGTCTGGGGCGACCTGGGCTTGTACCAGTGCCATCCCGTCGATAAAAGGACGAAAAGGTTTGGTCCATTGCTTTAGTCTTGGCTCCAGTGCGGAGCCGTGCGTTCGGGAATAAAACCGGCGCGGGCTGCGTGCCAAAGACACGCAAAGCGTTTCCTAAAGCTTGTTTAGTAATCTTGCGCAAGGTTACGAAGATGAGCGGCGGGTTCAGCGCTTCAAGTAATGGATCGTGGGCTAAACCGGAAAATTCCCCTCTGACAAAACTAGGCCTAGTGGGGAAATCCGGGTCCAGCTTCTTGCGTGCCTGACTTATCAAACGGGGAAACCCGCGGGGGAACCCGTCCGGACCCGTGTCTAGAACGTCCGGTGAGGTACGCAAAAAGCGAAAGCTCAAAAACAACTCTCCTTGGGGATGGTCCAAAAGGACCCTTTCCTCGAAGTAGCCAAGGGGAGTGCGTTTGGCAGAGGGTGTTTTCTTCTCCTCTGCGAACGCGAAGTTTAAATCGAGGTGTGTGGCAAGGGAGAATTGTGATCGCCCCCTTGCCAACCAACAAAAATACATAAAAAAGGGGAAGCGCGAGCCTGTCGCTGTGCCCCGGGGTTGCGGCGGACCTACGGCAAGCGCCTCTCCAGCGATCACTCATCCGGGCCCCGTGAAGAAAAATCCGCAATGCGGCACTTCACGGGGCTCTTCAATTTTATAAGGCTCCGCGCAAGCCCTTGCAATAAATAAGGCTTTTGTTTATAATGTCTTGTATATGGAAATTGATGCATTAAACGAGAAGAATGGCATTAACGAACAGGAAGGCGATGACAAGGCGTCGCCGGTTATTGAGCTTTCCGCTGAAGATAAAGCCAAATTGCCCATACTTGAAGAAATGATGAAAGCGGGCATGATGTATGGCCGCAAGAAGTCGGTAACTAACCCGAAGATGAAAAATTACGTTTATACTTTCAGGAATGGCATCGCTATCTTTGACTTGACGCGCACCTTAGAGCAACTCGCGAAGGCCGAAGAGTTTTTAAAAGGAATTATGGCCAAGGGCGGCAAGATTCTGATGGTTGGGACGCAACCGGCCGCGCGCGATTTGGTGAAAGTGTTGGCCGAGGAGCTGGGCCAGTTCTATGTGAATGAGCGTTGGCTGGGCGGTATGCTCACTAATTTTAAGACCATTAATTCCCGGGTGGAGCGGTTTAAGATGCTTAAAGCGGATAAAGCCGCCGGCCGTCTGGCGAAATATACTAAAAAAGAGCAGTTGCTTTTAGAGCGGGAGATTGAAAATTTCGCCATCGTGTTTTCCGGAGTGGAAAATATGTCCGCTTTGCCAGCCGCGGTTTTAATTATTGACCCGATGGTCCATGAAACGGCTTTACGGGAAGCGACACGCATGAAGTTGCCGGTTGTGGCTTTGGTGTCATCTGACGGCGACCCGGATGCCATGGCTCATCCTATCCCCGTCAACAGCAGCGCTCGGCCCAGCATAATTTGGGTTTTGGAGAAGTTAAAATTATCTCTTAAAAATGTTAAAGTGGAAGTAGCGGCTCCGGCTGCGGTGACTGCGGTTCCGGCGAAATAATGTCAGTGTGTCGCGGCCTTATTAGTTATTAACAGAACTTTAAAACATATGGCAGCAGAAGATGTTTCCAAGCTTCGCGAAATTACCGGCGCTGGAGTCATGGATTGCAAGCGGGCACTGGATGATGCCAAAGGCGATTTTGAGGCAGCCAAGGTGTTGATTATGGAACGCGGTATCGTGAAGGCCGAGAAAAAAGCGGATCGGGCGACCGGCGCGGGCATCTTGGAGGCGTATGTTCATAATGGCCGCGTAGGCGTGATGATGGATTTGCGCTGCGAAACTGATTTTGTAGTCCGCTCCGAGCCGTTCCGTGTTTTGGCGAAGGAATTAGTCATGCAGATTGCGGCCATGAATCCGGCTGATGTTGCGGCGCTTCTTGGCCAGCCATACATTAAAGATCCGGCTTTGACCGTGGAGCAACTCATCAAGAATACCATCGCCAAAGTGGGCGAGAATATGAAAGTGGAGAAGTTCTGCAGATACGAACTTTAATTTCTTTCATGGTTTTGAATTACATCTTGGAAATTACTATTGTCGCGGCTTTGAGTGTCGTGATTTATATTTTAGCCAACGCTTTGCCGAGAGTGGGCGACGAGGCGGAGGCGCAGCCGTCACGTTTGTTCTCGAAGTTTGGAGCATGGTGGAAGGCATTGCCTTTACAAAAACTGGACGCGTTTTTCAGTTCAGTTTTGGAAAAATTTTTGCGCAAGGCGCGGGTTGTTATCCTTAAAATAGAAAACGCGGTGAGTCACGGGATAAACAAGGTGCGGAAGAATAAGAATGCTGGCGTTCCGGCCGATAAATCGGAGACAGGTTTATTTGATAAGAAGTAGGTTTTGTGCTAGATTGTATTTGTAATTGGGCAGGTGGTAGAGCGGTCAATTACACCACGCTGTAGACGTGGCGGCCTTAGGCCTACGGGGGTTCGAATCCCTCCCTGCCCACATATTGCCTCCTTAGCTTAGTGGCAAAGCAACGGTTTTGTAAACCGTAGACGTCAGTCCGATTCTGACAGGAGGCTCCGCAAATTTTGGCAACGCTCTCGCGGTGTTTTTTTATTTGCATTCCGGTTGGATCAGTGATTTAATAGTGGTAGTTCATCACAATAGGCGCGTTGAGGTGATTCTGCCATGAAACGCATGAATGTTTTCTCGCGATTGGTCCGCCTGTTGCCGGTTTTCATTTCCTCCGTGTTTTTGTCCTGGATGTTTCTACCGGATATTTCTTCCGTGGATGTGGACAACCAGGGATTGCACTCTATACCGGATTATAATGATCCGTGCGATGAAAGAACTCCAGCTTTCATTTTCAAGCTGATCAATGTTCTGAACGCGGTTTATTATGATAAGAGTAGGGTGGAGGAGATCAAACTTCTGAATATGGGACTCCGGGCTATTGAGGCGGAATTGCGGGCCAATGGTGTTCCGACTGAAATCCCGCCATTGCCGGATGATACCCCCGTGGCCAGGGGACAATACTGTTTTGAGGGCCATTTCATGGCGGCGAGGCGGGAACTTTTCCGGTTGTACCCGAGGTGGGAAGCAACACCGGATTTAGGTCTGGCGATCGGAAAGCGGCTGTTGCTGGAATTCGGCAGTTCGCATACTGGGCTCATACCACCCAAGCTCTACAAGCATTACAGTCAAGACTTTGATTTGGGCGTGATCCATTATAAACGCTGGGGACTACTGGTTGCCGAGAAACATGATGGTTCGGTTTCCTGCGTATACGTGGATCGAGTGGCTCCCGCCTCCCCGGCTTATGAGGCGGGATTCCGAAGGTTCGATTTGTTTCTGGATTCATCCGGGATGCGTTTTGTCCGAAGTTTGGGTGACCTTTGGGACATGATCGGCGATAACCAATCGGTTGATGTCCAGGTCGTCAGGGCCGGTACGCGGCAATTAGCGGGACTTCATCTTCCGGTGGTGACATGGCTGGATGAAAACCCATGCGTGATTTCTACCGCTTCACGGGAGATGGGTAGCCACAAGTTCCTTTCGGTGGCTTTTCATGTCTTTACTCCGCGGGCCATCGTTGCTATGGCCGAGCGCGTTAACGAGATGAGGCCAAGCGGATTGGTTATTGATTTGCGCAACAATCTCGGTGGTTTCACCGATGCTCTGGATTCATTCTGGAAGATGTTCCTGCCGTCCGGCACTGGTACATATACGGAGTGTCCGCGTAACGGGGAACCTTTGTGCAACCTTGTTTCTTCATCGGATGACCCTTGGCGTCTTCCGGTGGTCATCTTGGTTAATGAGAATACCAGTTGTGGTGGAGAACTCGCCGCGCAAATTCTTTTGGATAATAAACGGGCGTTTATTGTGGGGGTTAAGACGGCTGGCCGAACGGAAATGGTCGATTGGAATAAAGCGGTGAAGATATCGGAGGTGACCGCGGTCAATGTCAGTAATGCGTCCATAAAGACGGCAGCCGGCACGGTGCTTGAAGGGCGGGGGGGTTTTCCTCAATATTGCGTGGATCTGATGTTTGAAGACATCAGCGCCGGGCGCGACCCTCAATTGGATCGGGCGTTTGAAGTTCTCTTGGGAGAAGTGTCTAAATAACCCCGGGTCGCCTAACCGTGACTTGGGGTTTTTAATTTGACGATTGAGCCGATGGGGAGGATTGAACTCCCGACCCCGTTCTTACCAAGAACGTGCTCTGCCACTGAGCTACATCGGCTAATACCTTAATATAATAATCAAAAATACGTCTCTTTACAACCCCTTGCTTTTGAGGGCTAAATAAATTATACTATTTACCATGGCTGCCAAATCAAAATTCAGTGAACATCTGATCCGTCTTAAGTGCTCCAAGTGCGCGCAGATGAATTATTATACTCGTAAAAATAAAAAGAAAGTTGAGCGTAAGTTGGAGTTTAATAAGTTTTGCAAGCACTGTAGGGCGAGTACGAAGCACAAGGAGGCGAAAAAGTAGGAGGTATAAAAATGCAGTAATAGGCGCCTCGCGCTCGTCTCATTACTGCATTTTTATTTTTTAAACTTTATAGTTGGTGGAGATTGTTCAAGAGA
>CAYHSY010000057.1:0-5145 GCA_964359435.1 uncultured Candidatus Saccharibacteria bacterium | reverse complement strand
GCGCGTTATCCTCCTAAAAAGTAACGGAGGAGTTTATCAAGGTTGGCTTGGCGCGGATGGAAATCGCGCTGGACGTGTAAACGCATAAGCCAGCTTAACGGCAAGACACACAAGTCGCGCCGATGCGAAAGCAGAAGTTAGTGACCCGATGATTCGTAATAGAATGGTCAGAGACATCGGCTAAAAGTTACCCCGGGGATAACAGGCTAGTCTGGTCCGAGCGTTCCCAGCGACGACCAGGCTCGGCACCTCGATGTCGGCTCGCCCTAGCGCGGAGGTGGAGAAGCTTCCAAGCGTGTGGCTGTTCGCCACTTAAAAGGGCACGTGAGCTGGGTTCAAACCGTCAAAAAAGAACCCAAGGTTAGTTCGACATCAATACACACGGCGGCTTATCGCTGTAAAGCGATTCGAATAAGTTGACTCATATCGGTGGAGTCCTTCATATGCAAACAACCTGTCATATGTTAGGATAATACCGAGGGAAGTCCCCCGATAATTATCGGAGTGACCCCGTAGAGACTTTCTCGCCTCGGCGAGAGGAGTTTGATTTGGCTAGCGGGCGAATCGGGCTAACACGTCAACCCCCCGAAGTATTTCGGGAGGATGGTATAGTCCAAACAATTAGTAATAGTTGAGTTTTGCGTGAGACAGGTTGGTCTCTACCTGTTGCAGGCGTTAACGTTTGAGGGCAGTCGATCCTAGTAAAATTTTGCTACTGTCCGGAGCAATTCGGACTGACAAATCGGCTAATAACGGTGGAATCTGTTAAAGTTTTGGTTCGTTGATAGCCATTATTGTGGTCGGTTCTTCAATAGTGGTACAATTAACTTGAGGACCAGAAATTTAACAGACAATACCGTGGGAAGTTTATCTAAAATTGAAGCGGCGTACATTGCCGGGTTTCTTGATGGCGATGGCAGTTTAATGCTTCAGATCAAAAAGCGCAAAGACGGCGCTTTGAAACGAAGATTTATGCTGACTATTTGTTTTTATCAAGATAGTCGTCACGAAAAATATCTGTACTGGATACGTAAAGTATTTGGCATCGGATATATTTCGCGCCGCAATGATGGCATGACTGAGCTGCGGATTAATGGTTTTGCGCAAGTTCGTAAAATCTTGGAAGATTTAAAACCCTTTATTAGATTTAAAGAAAAGCAGGCGAAAGTGCTGTTGAGCGCCGCCTACTTATTGTCTAATAAACAAGGTAATAAACTAACTAAAAAAGACCTGCGTAAACTTTTAAATTACATACTTATGATTCAAACCCATAATTATGTAACTAAAAGGAAAAAAACCCAAGAAGATCTGTTAAAGATTTTAGATTTAACCCCGTAACGACTTGGTCCAACTTTTTTGTTGGGCCGGAATAGGGCTTTTAAGTCCTATTGATATGCCGACCCCCGCTAAGCGGGGTGAAGATATAGTCTGAGCACATAGTGATATGTGATAACTTGACGAGAGGACCGGATTGAACGAACCTCTGGTCTACCAGCTTTGGTACCAACTGAACTGCTGGGTAGCTATGTTCGGAAGGGATAAGCGCTGAAAGCATATAAGCGCGAAGCCCAGCCCAAGATTAGACGTTGCTCCGCAAGGAGCGCGGTCCGTAGAAGACTACTACGTTGATAGGCTCTAGGTGTAAGGCCCGTAAGGGTTTAAGCCGAGAATTACTAATAGACCGTACGCACTCTCTTTTAAGAGAGTAGGTTATGATTAGATCCATAATTGGTAAAACCGATCATTAAAGCACTGAAAATAAGCAATTGGGCATATTTATGTTTCCTCCGGTGATTTCCCGGTAATTCAGCGTGGCGTGTACCACCTCTTCCCATTCCGAACAGAGAAGTGAAATCGCTATGTCCCGATGATACTAGCTGTTTCGACGGACGGGAAAGTAGGGTTTGCCGGGAATTCACTGGAGAAAATAAAAAGAGCGCTTCCGTTTGGGGCGCTTTTTATTTTTTGAGTCCTGCGGCTATGAACCAACTCTCCAATTCCGGAGAAAGCTTGATCTGGAATACGATGTGATTTGTGGTCTGGATGATGTCTTCATTGGCCGTGATATTCGCGGCGACGAGTCCATCAATGGTTTTTTGCAACGCCTCATCGTTTGGCGGCGCGCCGGCGAGCAGTTGCCACAGAGCTGTTTTCGCCGCGATCTGGGCCTTCTGGAGAGCAAGACGGGATTTCTCAACGGCATTCTCCGCGTTGTATTTGGAGGCGAACACAAGTTTTTCCGATTCGCCTGTCGATACGTGTTCCAAAAGTTGCGCCAAGAGATTCAGGTCGCCGAGCATAGCTTCGCGTAGCTGCCGCTCGGCTTCGGCGAGCTTCCGCAGTTTCGTCGGCCCTTCTCCCGGCAGGTTGATTTCCTGCCATTCCAGAATCTCTCGCAATTTGGCGGCTATTGGCAGCTGCTTGGCGATGAATGCCATGTCAGAGACGACGTTGTTATTGTTGATCGTTACCGCGTCCACCGCGCTTTGGGCGTCATTTAATCTCTTCCGGCGTTCTCCGGTCGATCGTAATCTGGCATAGTTGTCGATGGCTCTTTTGGCTTTGGTCAACAATTGGGCGTTTTCGAGTAGAATCTGTTGGCCATAACCATTAGACCATTTTTCAAATTGCGTGGCTATCTCCGGATTCCAGATATCGGGCGCCAGCGCCTTCAAGTGCAGCAGCAGGTTTACCCGTCCGCGGAATAATTCGGAAACCTTTCTCCTTTCTTTTTCAAAGTTTTTTTCGATTTCCGCGGCGTAATCGGCATCGTCGTCGGCATGGATTCCGGCCGTAACGATAAACCCCGATATCAGCGCAGAAACCATCCAATGCTTTGTTTGCATTTGAGCATCTCCGACATGCTTCCGGTAGCAATTTTGTGCTGCTTATATTCTAATGGTAAATAAAAAATCTCTCAAGCCCCTAGGGACTTGAGAGATTCGGATCGGTCGGGATCGTGTTTTTATTTGGAAGGTTCCTCCTTCGGAGTTTCTTCCTTCTTGTCGGTATCTTCCGGCTTGGCCTTGGGCGCATCCGGTTCGGCATCAGTGATCTTGACGCTTTCATGGAACTGTTTCTCGGCTTCTTGCCGCCACCGCGTGTTGCGGGGAGAATCCGGCATCTTTTGCGATAGTTTGCTTGCCGACGCGATCACCGCGTCGGCCAACTGTTTGATGGTTTCCAGATATCGATTGATCCGCGCTATGTAGGCGTGGTTTGTGAAAGCGGCAACCGCTTCTTCTTGGTTTTTCCAGCCCTCGTTTTCGCCATCCAGGAGCTCTCTGGCTCTCTTGACATACTCGAGATAGACAAGATAGAGAACCCCGGTTTTGTCGAGCTCTTCGATCTCCTCCTTGTTCAGGATATCTGTCCGATCGCCGAGGATGGCCCAATAGGCCAGTTCGGTGTTGAGCGCTTCCGGCAGGTAGGAGACTTCTCCGTGTTTCATGCTTAGGACATTGGAGTTTTCTATGGCCTCAAGCAGTTTGGTCGAGTCTTCCGGCGGAGCTTCGGGTGTTTTTTCCTCTCCCTCTCCGGGACCGTTCGGTTCGGCTTGCTCCGGCTTCTGCGCCTCTTCTTTGTCTGGTTCGGGCGGGTTTTCCTGGGCCATCGCGGCCGGAGTGTGCCAGAAAATGGGGCTGAGAACGAGGAGTGCGACCAGAGTTGCGAGATGACGCATGTTTCGACCTCCGAAGCAAGAGATAATTGGGAATGTGCAACCACCCCTATAAATTATCAGAGTTGTATGTTTGGGTCAAACTAAAGAGTTTGTCCTCCGGTACGTTCAAACGCTATAATCAAGGCATGGCTAATCGCCGAATTAAACAATTGTTTTACGGGCTTTTTTATTTATTGATATTGGCTTTAATTGCCGGCGGCGTTTATTTGTCAGTCAGGCCGGCGCCCAGTTGTTCGGATGGAAAATTAAATCAAGCAGAAGTGGGAATAGATTGTGGCGGGCCGGCTTGCTTGCCGTGCGCTATCGGACGCCTTAAACCCATCAAGGCGCTCCCGCCCCAATTTTTTGGCTTGGATGGCACTGTAACGGCACTTTTAGAATTTCAGAATCCCAACAGCGGTTATGGGGCAAAATCATTCCGTTACGAATTGACGCTTTACGACCGCGCGGGTTCGCCTCTAAAAACCATTGGCGATAGTTCGTTTATTTACGCGGCCGAAATCAAAACCATTGTTTTGCCGGCTTTGGAAATTGATATGCGGCTTGTTGCCCGGGGCGAAGTCGGGATCAGAGATCCTTTATGGGAGGAGGCCGGCAAGTTTCCGAAGCCACCGGTTGAGACGCGCGAAGTAACGACCCGGGAGGAGATGTCGGGGATTGCGGTTCAGGGCCTTGCCAGGAACAGCAATCCATTTGGTCTTTCGCGGTTAAATATCTTTGCCGTGGTTGCGGATAATTCTGGTCTATTTATCAATGGCTCTCGGACCTTTGTGGCTGATTTGAAGCCGTTTGAGGAGAGATTTTTCAAAATTACCATTCCAATTCGATCCGGCGAAATATCAAGCGTTGACTTCAAGCGCACCCGTATATTCGTGGAAGTAATTAGATAGTAAATGGGTTTTGGGAACTAGGCATCAGGCATGGAGCTAATTCCTTAACCACTATTTCCCCAATTCCTATTTGTCATGCTTTCTTATCTTAAAAAAATCGATTTCGGCCTTTTGATTCCGATCGGGATTCTCATTGGAGTGAGCGTGATTTCGCTTTGGAGCATTCCCGGTAACTATGTTAAACCGCAACTCGCTTGGCTTGGAGTAGCCATTGCGGTTATTTTCGTGCTTTCCCTGATCAATGTTCGTCCGTTTTTCAGATACCGCAGCGTAGTTTTCGGCCTATATTTAGGCGCCCTGGCTTTACTGATTTTGACACTCTTCATAGCCCCCACCATCCGCGGCGCGAGGAGTTGGATCGTGGTTGGTCCGGCTAACCTGCAAACGTCGGAATTGGCCAAAGTCGCGCTTATTATTGTGCTGTCTTTTTATCTGGCTCGCCGCCATATTGGCATTGCCCATCTGCGCACCTTATTTGTGCCGGTGATTTATACTGCCGTGCCCATCGTGTTGGTTTTGGCCCAGCCGGACACCGGCACCGCTCTGGTACTCGGCGGACTTTTCATCGGCTAC
>CAYHSY010000056.1:0-5212 GCA_964359435.1 uncultured Candidatus Saccharibacteria bacterium | reverse complement strand
CCGCTGGGCATGCCGACGAAAAACACCGCGGAAATTAAAAACCAGCCAAGTATAAAGTTCATTAACACGCCGGATACGATCACGGCCGCGCGTTTGCCGGCGGACGCGGCGGCAAAACTCCGGGGGTCTTCCGCCCCCTCACCCATCTCACCGTGAATTTTTACAAAACCACCCAATGGCAAAATGTTTATACTATACAATGTTTCCCCGACCGCCCGGCCGAAAATACGCGGCGGAAAGCCGATGCCGAATTCATCCACGCGCAGACCGAAAAGTTTGGCCACCAAAAAATGCCCCAGTTCATGCAGAATAATAAGGGTCGCGATGCCAACGATGGTGAGGAGGATGGTCATTCTTCTATTTCCTTAATTTTGGCCGCCAACAATACCTCGATTTCCTTATTGGCTCTATCCACCGTTTCCTGAATTTTTTTCTTCAATGAAAACTTCATGTCTTCGGAGATGGCCTTGGCCTTTTCCGCGCCATCAATTTTTTTATTGGCCTCATCGCGACTTCCCCGAACGGCAATGCGGCTCTGTTCCACTATTTGTTTGGCGATTTTTACGACTTCTTCGCGCCGCTCATCGCTCATCATAGGCAAAGACACGCGGATCATATTGCCGGTCACGGCAACGGAAAGACCAGTCCTTGCCGCCTCGATGGCCTTAGAAGCAGGGCCAAGCGCTTGCGGGTCCCAGACAGTCACATGGAGTTCCCGGGGCGGTACCACGTTGATAGTACCAATCTGCTTGATAGGGAGCATCAACCCGGCATAGTCCACCATGATATTTTCTATCATCTGAGGATTCGGCCGATTGGCTCTGATATTCACCAATTCCCCCCTAAGATGATCCAAAATAGCTTTTAATTTGGCTTCCAAATCTTTGGTGTCCATCCCTTTAAAAATTTAAATTAATTTATTTCAAGCGATCAAGCTTTGTTCTTAACAGCAACCCCGCCGAAAACCGCTCTGTCAAATTTATAACTGAATCCATGTTTTTAGTTTAATATAAAAAAACCGATTTATCAATAAAAAAGGCCCGAGCCGCTGATGAAAAGCGGGCAAGGGCCGGAAACTAGGCATCGCCTTCTTTCTTTTTGTTGAGCCAGGGACACAAGCTGATCCGCAGGTTACGCTCCTTTACCAGGAGCGGATCAAGCGCCCACAAGGCGGCTGCCAGACGGAAAAGAGCCTGCGGAAGCTCACGATGTTCATCCGACAATTCCAGACCGCCAAGCAAAGCGTCTTCCGTGCGCCGGTCACGCAACCAGGCAACCAACCGGTCGAAATCGTCAAAGGAGCATTTTACTTCAATCGAATCAACCAGGTTGTCTTCCGGATCGCCGACCAATGGTTTGCTGCGCTTCACGGCCAAGGAAGCGCAGAAGATGCTCCGGCCGATTTCCTGACCCTTGGGCCAGTGCTGAAGCGACACCGTCACCAGAAGCATGACCGAGAATTCATTGCATGGCTCCATGCAATTGAAGAAATCAGCCACGTCAGGGACCTGAAACACCTTGCCCTGGTTCTCCTGGAACTTTCGCGGGCTACCCTTGATGCCAACCGCCTTGAACTCAACCAGATCGCTCATGCTGGGATACTCCAAAGGATACTCATAAAAGCCCATAAAACATAACTCCCCGCGAAGGCGGGGAGTTTTTCGTGGCCGTATATTTATTTTTCGCCGGCTAAACGTCGAAGCTCCTCGGCTTTATCCGTTTTCTCCCACGGCAAATCCAAATCAGTCCGGCCAAAATGGCCATAGGCGGCGGTTTGCCGATAGATCGGGCGGCGCAAATTAAGATTCTTGATAATCATACCGGGCCGGAGATCAAAAACTTTGCCGACGATTTCCGACAGCTTGTCGTCGCCGCAGACACTCGTGCCATAGCTTGTGATATTGATAGCCAACGGTTCCGGGACGCCGATCGCGTATGCGACCTTAACTTCCGCTTTTTTGGCGAGACCGGAAGCCACGATATTTTTGGCCACATAACGCGCGGCATAGGCGCCGGAACGGTCGACTTTTGTCGGATCCTTGCCGGAAAAGGCGCCGCCGCCATGCGGCGCGATGCCGCCATAACTGTCCACGATGATTTTCCTGCCGGTTAACCCGGTGTCCCCCTGCGGCCCGCCGATCACGAACCGGCCCGTTGGATTCACAAAAATCTTCAGTTTTTTATCAACCAGCTTTTTTGGCAACATAGGCGCAATGACGTGCTTAATAACATCTTCCCGAATCTTTTTAAGAGAAACTTCCGGAGCATGCTGGGTGGAAATCAAAACCGTATGAATTCTCGCGGGCGCGCCATCCATATATTCAACCGTCACTTGGGACTTGCCGTCCGGCCGCAGATATTTTAAAATGCCTTTTTTACGAAGCTCGGCCAATCGGCGGGTAAGCTTGTGAGCCAAAACCAAAGAAAGCGGCATATATTCCGGTGTTTCATCAGTCGCGTAGCCATACATAATGCCCTGGTCGCCGGCGCCAATTTTCTCCGGCGCCTCGACCGCCTTACCCACGCCGAGCGCGATGTCAGCCGACTGCTCCTGAAGCGACACCTGTAAGCCGCAGGTCTCACCGTCCAAGCCATAAGAGGCATCTGTGTAGCCGATATTTTTGATTAAAGCACGCACAATACGGGGAACTTCCAGCCGCGCGGAAGTGGTGACTTCTCCGGCCACAACCACCAACCCGCGCGTGAGGAGCGATTCCACCGCCACGCGGCCATAAGCATCTTGCCGCAAAACCTCATCCAAGATCGCGTCTGAAATCTGATCAGCCACTTTATCAGGATGGCCCTCCGTTACCGACTCTGATGTTACGTACTGCAAACCGCGTTGATTAACCATATTTTTTATTTCTTAATTTTTTTATTTATTTTATAAAAAGTATACCGCTCTCTTATTAAAGAAAACAACCACACTCGCAAGGTGGTAACAAAAAAAGCCCGCCTCGGAGGAAGCGGGTCATGAATGATCGGAAACAAATTGCGCCGGTTTGGCCGAATCGTCACGTGAAAGCGTCACGCGCCTGCCCCAGACATAACTTATCCGCAACAACTCGAAAACAGTCAGGTTGCTTTGCCGCGGAGCCAGGTCCGGATTATAGGCCCGACATTCGTCTTCGGTCGCCGGGCGCCGCAGCACGATGTGCCGGACATCGCAAAGGTTGTCGCTTTCGACGATATTCGGGTCTTTGGGCACTCCGGAACCCCGGACCGGCATCAAAATCAACACCAGTTCGCTTACGGAACAATAGCCTCGCCTTACCAGTACGCGCGTGGCACCCATGATCCGGAGCTCTTCTTTGTCGTCCAAGAAAAGACCGTCGGTACCGACATCTTCCGGCACCAAGGATTCACCGTGCTCGCGGCCCTGCACCAGACAGTGCAACGCTTCGCGCCAAGCATTGATGTTCATCGTCGTCTTCTCCCAAAGAACAACCAATAAAACAATAGCCGGCGCGTCATTGTCACAAACCCAACAACGTCTCCAATTGCAGTTTGCGATTGACGTTCAATTCCGACATGAGGCGGTAACGGTGGAGCAGCTCTCGAAGCAGGGCGTGATTTTTTGGCATATCCTTGCGGCACACAAAAACCAGAGCCGCGACCAACTTGTCGAACGCCACGGCGTCTTTGCTTTGGGCCAGAGCTTTGAGCACCGCTTTCCGGCCGGCGGAATCGGCGGCCAAAAATTTGGCGGCCAAATCGGCATCAGCCGGGGCAATCAACTGATTGTCGGGGCCGCCAACATAAACCCGCGCCAACCGGGAAACCAACGCGGGCGCGAGGAGTTCCGGGTCGCGGGCCGAAAATAAAATTAAACCGTAAACGGGCGGCTCTTCCGTAATTTTTAGGAGCGCGTTTTGGGCTTCCCGCGTCAGCTTATCCGCGTCCATGACGGCAACTGTCCGAAAAGGCGAATGAATAGGCCGACGGGATAAAAAATTGACCGCTTCGCGGGCCGCTTCTATACCAATCGAGCCCTCGATCGGCTTAATTTGCAGCGTCTCCAAAAGCGGCGCGGCGGAGACGTCCCAACTATCGCGTTCCAGAAAAAAAAGCAGCGACCGCAAAAAATCTTCGCGAGCCCAAGCGGCCTCGCCGAAGAGAAGATAACTCTGCCGCAACTTATTAATCTCTCTGAGGCGGCTGAAAGTTTTTATTAAGAAGGGTGCGTTTGTAGACATCCAAGTGGCTTAAAATTATGCCGGCGCCTTTGGCGACGCAGAACAGCGGCTCTTCGGCGATATAGGCCTCGACCCCCGTCATGCGCTTAAAAAATTCATCAATATGGCGGAGATGCGCGCCGCCGCCTGAAATAATTATACCCTTCTCCATGATATCGGCCACCAACTCCGGCGGGGTATCGTTAAAAACGTTCTGAACAGAGGTCGCGACCTCTATCAAAAACGGGTTTAATGCTTCCGCCACTTCATTGGAATTAACCTCCACATCCCGCGGCAAACCGTAAACCAGATCGCGGCCGCGGACTTGATAATTTAATTTTTCTTTGGCTGGCAAAGCGGCGCCAATCGTCATTTTCAAATTTTCAGCCGTTTGTTCGCCGATCGCGAGCGAGTATTTCTTTTTGACGTAATCAATGATGGCCTGGTCAAATTTATTGCCGGCGACGCGGAGCGAGGACCACGCCACGATGTTCCCCAGCGAAACCACGGCCACCTCGGCCGTGCCGCCGCCGATGTTGATGATCATGTTCCCCGAATGATGGTTGATGGGAATGCCGGCGCCGAGCGCGGCGAGGATCGGCTCACGGACGATGTAGGCCTCTTTGGCGCCCGCTTCTTTCGCGGCATTCACAACCGCCCGCCTTTCTGTGGGCGTGATGCCGGCCGGCACGGAAATCACAACTTCCGGCTTCACTAAATTAAAAGAACCGCAGGCCTTGGCGATGAAATATCGCAACATGGCGCGGGTGATATAATAATCGGCGATGACGCCGTCTTTCAGCGGACGGTGCGCCACGATGTCCGCCGGAGCGCGGCCGATCATATCTTTCGCCTCTCGGCCGACGGCCAGAACGGTGTTATCGGGGTGACTCAAGGCCACGATGGTCGGTTCGTTGATAATAAAGCCCTTATTGGGCACAAAGACAATAGTGTTAACTGTGCCAAGGTCAATGCCGATTTTGCGGGTAAACATATCGCTTATAGTTTATCGCCTTAAAATGAAGTTGTAAAGCGGG
>CAYHSY010000055.1:0-5214 GCA_964359435.1 uncultured Candidatus Saccharibacteria bacterium | reverse complement strand
GCCAGAATGCCACCTTCCATCGTGCCACCATAGCTGCATCACAAATGGCGCAGCTTCGGGGTGGCAAAAAATGGTACCCAGGAAGTGATAAGGTCTACCCACATCCCCCTTCTTCCAGGACTCGGGAATCAATTCGGGATGGGCGATAAGATATTCCGCAACATTTGCATTGAGTATTACTCGATCCGCTACTTCTCCGAGATATTCGCGAAGATAGTCGCGACCCTCAATGTAACCTTGATACAGATCAACAGGAGGCATGAAGTGGAAGACGATCTTTTTTCCACCGAGATAGAGGTCGTCTCCTCGCCGTTCCAACTCGATGTCCTTACCCATCTTACGGTGGAAACCTGTTGGAATAAAAAAGTCTTCGAGACAGGGAGTGGCGTCAAGATCTAGAAGGTGCCTCGGGGCAGGCACTGACTTCCCTACCCTCACCAAGTCTTGCGCCGTAAGATAATATGCCAAGCCCCCGAACAATGCGCCGATGGCCAGGACGAGCCAGAGAAATTTCCACGGCTTCATGGGACACCTCTGTAAATGGGGTTATGAGGATGGAAAAGAACAACCCTCATAATATAATGCTTTTATTTCTGGATGGTCAAGGTGTTGTCCTGTAAAGAAAATCCCTACCTCCTCCAACAATGGTCGGGGGAGAAGAAATCCCTCCCCCTGACGGGTACTCTGTCCCTACGGGACATCTCCCGAAGGGATGACCTTTTACAAAGGGAGAATAATACGCAACGGCTCAACGGGCGGAGTCCGTTGAGCCGTTCAATGAAACCTCACCCAAAAACAAAAAGCCCCGCATGCGCATGCACGAAGGGCTGGAGCTATTGAAACGAAAGTCACTTCACTTCTGCCATGCCTTGGACCACGAACTAATTCATAAACTCCACGCCTGCCGGGCCGCATTGAAATTGCATTTCTCGCCGGGCGGCACCTGTTAAGAGTGAAAACCGGATGCGGATATTGCCCGACTCGCCTTGAAGCGAAATAGACGCATCGGAAAAGCGGGAATAAGGATAGCTCGCGTCAAAAGACAGCTTGGCGACATAAGTCACCGCGGCATTGATGTAGCGAGGAGATATTTGCAGCAACGCCGAGAACGACCCGAGGCACAACTGATCATTACGCGGCGTATACCGCAACCTCTTACAATCAAGGCCGTCATATCCCCGAAGATGGCCTTGCTCCGTGGTCAGGACGAGCATATCGAAACGCTCAAGCAGATCCGCTATTTCCAGAGGAGTCTCTTCGCGGCCGTCTTCCACCATGAAAACAACCGATGCTCCGGCGACTTCCCATTTGGCAAGGGCGTAATACTCCACCACTTCACAAAGTTCCGGACACTGTTTCGTGATTTCGCGCAGATAACCGGCCACTTCTTCCACGCCCTCCGGCTTGGCCTCGAGCGTCTTTTCATCCGCCAGCCATCGGTCGCCGACAATCGGGCTGTAATCCAGAATCAATCGACGAGCGCACCAGGAAGCGGTCACTTCCGTCATTTCGATTTTTATGGGCTGGTCCTGGGCGCCGGGGACCCGACTAGGCATCGCCGGATACAAACAGAAGGCAATACCCACAATCGACGCCGAGCCAACCAGCGTAGCAAATGACCTGCTCCCGAACAAGCTGTTCATGCCGCACCTCTCGACAGAAACGGGAATTGAAACTCCGACAATGCCCCTAAAGATTACCAGTTTATCTTATTAATGTCAAAATAAAAGACCCGAGGTTTTGCGGCCTCGGGTCGAATGATAGGACTCCCACTCCTTTACTTCTTTTCGGTGGAATACTCGGTGTTCGCGATTTTCAATTCGCCAAGCAGCCCCACGCGCGTATCCAGAATACAAGTCATGGTGTAAGTGACCCAGGCGCGCTCCACTGCGGTCTCGCCGGCCACGCGACGAATCTTCAAAAAAACGGGCATCAACGGCGGCTCACTGCTCTTGTATTCAATCGTAACGGCATTGAAGCCTGGGGGCGGCGGATCGGCGATATCGCGGACGTTTGCGACTCCTTTGATTTTCTGGAACTCCGCGATGAGCGAAGGCGTATGGAGCAGGCGGAAAAAGTGAAGCCACACGATGCCCGCGTCACCGACACGCTCGCCGTATTGCACCAGAACGCTCGCGCCCCAGCGCTCCGCCAGAGAAAAAAGCTCCGGCGGAATTTCCACGCCCATACTACCCGAGGCCACGTTCATGGCGATGGCCGAATCCCGCACCACGGGAAGCACTGAGACATCAGCGACCTCCGGGTAACGCCGCGCCTTCCTCAACATAACCATCGCGATCAGCGTCGCCTCTTCATCCGCCGCCAACGTTTCTTTGTCGAACCGATCAGCGCGGAGCGCGAGCCACTCGGCCTCGCGCCGCAAATCGGCCTCGGCCGGCTCCTCTGCCTTCACATAAACGACGGTAAAGACCAGAGCGGCAAGAGCAACTGCCAATGCGACGGCCAACGCCCACAGACGATCTTCTTCCCGATATCGGTACCGATTTTCGTACGACATAAAACAACCCTCCGACGACGAAGAAAATCAATCGCGGAACCAGAGACATTCTCCGGTTTCCCGCCCGTCTTTCCACCGCCAGTATCCCTCTCTCTTGACACGATAATCATCCGGTGTCACCGAGAAATAGAACCGCTCGATGGTCAGCGAGTCGCCTCCTTTTTTGAGGTCAGACCAGCATCCCAAGATCAGCGTCTCCCGGCCAAGCATGAACCTCAACAGCCCCGGCGACCTTTCTACGCGGATGACATTGCCGGAGCCGAAAGTAGAATCGGTATCGCTGATGTCCTCAACCTCCGCTTCCGACACGCGGGCGCGGGCAATCGCAAGATGCGACGGCATATGGACGAAACTATTGAAATAGACAGCGACGGCACTGATGCCGCCTTCTTCCGAATAGTAAATGGTGCGACGGCACTTGGGTTTATTGTCGGGCTGGATCAACTGGTCTATGTAATTCGGCAGCCCCTCATTTTGTTTCAACGGAGGCGTCAGGCGGAAAAACATAGCCGAGCCCGGCATGGCGTCATCCGCCAGCGCGATATCGGCCACTTCCGGAAATTGCTCCCGGATGTGTTTCAAACTTTGGTCAATAAGGCGAGCCACGCCGAGATCCGCTCCCAAAATCGGCGGGACAAGAAACCCAACCGTGTCGGGCATTTCCTCCTTGCCGACCAATTTGTCGATAGGGGCCGTCGGCGGATTATAACAATTGGCCTGGAGCGCGAGCCACTCGGCCTCGCGCGAGATGCCTTCCGCGGAAAACACGCCGGAACCGCCAATAAAAATAAGGAGAGCGCAGAACAACAACGCCCTTTTCATGACGCATTCCTCCTGCTATCTATATAAATTGTAAATGCCCCGACTAGGGTCACGGATACTAGCCAGTGCCGGGTTACAACTTCCGGCAGGGCCCACGGCCGCGCATCGCACGCCTGGTGTTAATTCATCGGGGCGAAAGCTAAATATATTATACACTATTGCGATAATTTGACAATGCGCTGCATGCAGCAGCCACGCATATTTGACATTACATTCCCATTTCGCTATAATATATTAGATAGACTGACGGATCTTTTAAAAACCTAATCCCTGAAAAGGAGGCGCCACCATGAGAACCTACAGGGCAATCCGCGAAGTAACGGTGTGGCTTGCGACCAACCTGGCCAAATTCGTGATTTTCGTCATGTGGACTTTTCACTTTTTGTTTGGCTACATGGCCGGCGCCAACCGGAAGGAGGATAGGTGAAAAAACTATCAGCCCTCATTCTCCTAATCATGGCATCAACCACGATTGCCGAAGGATCGGAAACAATCCCCGAAGTCCGAGAAGGCGGGCGATCTTGGGGAGAAATCTTCTGGATAGCCGCGTTATGCGCCATAACGCACTACTTCTTGTTTCTGGCCTACAGAGCGTACCGGAGGCAACGAGAAAAACGGCTCTTTGAGGAAGCGTATCGCAACACCAAGAGATAAGCGGCGACCTGCCAATTCGCTTTCCTATTGGAGGGGACAGCAATGGAAGTCGGCGAATTTGTCGTGCGGTGGATCGCAATTCCCGGGGCAACGGTGCTGATCATAGCGGTTCTGATCAACCCTTACCGCAGGTTGGTCAGACCAGCCAAGGACGCGGCGAGAGAAATCGCCAACAAGGAGGAACTAACGAAGGAGAAAGAACTATTCGAGGAATCGATGTCAAAACAGTACACCAAACATCCGCCACATGGCGGCTAATGGAGGATCACCAATGATCATCGTTAGCGCAATCGTTCGCATCGTGGCCATCACGGCCCTCTGGGTCACCTGTCAAATCCGCATCGTCCACATCATGGCCGGCGTGGCCATCCTGGGCTTCATATGGGCCGCCCACCGAATCCACATCGTCCACATCATGGCCGGCGTGGCCATCCTGGGCCTAGCGTGGGCCGCCTGGCGCATCCACCGGGAACTGCTCTCGACGGTGCGAGAGGCGGAACAAGATCTTCGAAAAAAAAGGGGGGCGCCATGAATCTGTTACTGTTTATGGCTATCTTGTCGGTGCCGGCTTACGTTTTGTACCGGCGGTTCACTGCGCCGCTCAAGGAAGCGGCTCAGGAAATCAACCGTGCTGAGGAGTTGCGCGAAGAGCGGGAGCTCTTCGAAGCCGCCTACCGCGGTGCCGGCCACAAAGACCCGCCGTATGGGGGATAAGGGATAACGAAAGCAAGAAGCGCGTTCCGGCAATGATGTCGGGACGCGCTTTCCCATTTCTATTACTCCACTATAACCCTACCAATGGCCCCGGGATTAAAATGATTGTGATAATTCAACGTCATGGCCTTTGTGAAAGTAAACTCATAAATTCCGCCCGGAGGCAAAGATCCTGACTCAAATTCGCCAAAGCTGGTATGTATGGGGTGCGGGTTGGAGGAAATACGGATCGGCACAGTATGGTTGTTATAAAAAACTACCGTCTCCCCCACCTTGACACGAAGTTCCGCCGGCGCAAAACCGTTATCAGAATACACGACCTCTTTCTTCGCCGCCACCTCGCCGATCGTTATCGGATTTCTCTCAATCTCAATCGAGGAACTGACAGGAGAAGGGATTCCCCCAATCGGCTCCACGCCTATCTCCGGCTTAAAAGACCACCACAAAAACGCGACCGCGCCCACCACCAACAACAAAATAATTATTTTTTTCATCCCGCACTCAAC
>CAYHSY010000054.1:0-5259 GCA_964359435.1 uncultured Candidatus Saccharibacteria bacterium | reverse complement strand
CGCCCAGCCGTTCAATTTTATCAACCGATGATTCGTCAAACGGCGTACACATGGAAATAAGCCCGCGCTTCTTGGTCTCCATAACCAAAGCCCCAAACTCCTCTTCTTTCAAACGGGTGGAAATAAAACGGCTGATGTGCTTATTGTCTTTGTTTTCCCGATGATGCGGATGAATAAACGTATCCAGTTCTCGGAACTGCAATTTTACCGCCGCCCGGATGCCATATTTAATGGCCACGTCCGCCATTTCATTCACAATTCGCAAACCGTGTTCAATTGATCCTTGATGGTTGTTAGCCATCTCAAAGATGAATAAATTATTGAAGTCAAATTTTTCGTCAAAATGTAAACGCATGAATTTATGTATGCTTATAAAACATCGGCAAACGTTCTTATGGTTACTTGATTTCTTTTTCTATTCGTTCCGCGATAGAAGCAGCATCCAGTTTATGATATGCAAGCGCCTCGACGTTTTGTCCACACACTGGAATCTCGGTTAAGCCAAGCGCCATGATGGCCGGGTGGTCTCCGCGCTTAGCCAACTCGGCGGCCACGAGCGTCCCCTGACCCAAAGCCGTGTAATGATCGTCAATGGTAAAAATATGTTTATATTTATTCGCCTCGCCATGGAGCCAAGCGCCATCAATCTTGTTGAGCCACGGCAAGTTTATGACTGCCACATTTTTGCCTTTGTCTTTGAGTAGTTCAGCCGCTTTATAGGCCTCCGCGAGCATCACTGGACCATAGGCAATAATCAAAGCATCGCCCCCTTCGCGGACGCAGATACCCTTGCCTAATTCCAATGCATGGCCGGAAGGCAATTCAAACGGAATCTCGCAAGGAATGGAAACCAACCTTATGTAAACGCTCTCCCGGCTTTTCTCCACTGCCCAACGGATGGCAAGCCGCGTCTCCAACTCATTCGCCGGCTGGATCATCACCATGTTGGGCATGCCGCCAATCGCAGAAATATCACGGACGGACTGATGGGAATGCCCGGGGAGCGAAGGCAAAAGGCCCGCCAAAGAACCGGTGTAAATTATCTTCTTGCCTTCGGACGCGTTATTATAAATCTGTTCGTTGGGGCGAGTGGTCAAAAAACAAGCAAAAGAATGGACCACGGGCAAAGCCCCACGGAGCGCCAAACCGCCCGCGGCCGAAACCATGTCCTGTTCCGCGATACCGCATTCCACAAATTGCGCCGGCAATTCTTTTTTGAACGGGATAAGCCCCGTGTCCAATACCAAATCAGCATCTAAAGCGATCAAATCCTTCCGTTCACGCGCGATTTTCAAAAGTTCGTCGGCGTAAGCTGCCACCAATTTCTGCGGGTTAACCGGTAATTTTTTAGGCAACGGGTCCACAGATTCCAAAACCACCGGCTCAATCTTCAAAAGCCCCAGCTCGCGGTTCAAACGCCCATAAATCTCCTCCAAAGCCGAAGCATAATTTTCCGGACTCGGGGCGCCGCTGTGGAATTTGTAATAACCATCTTCGGCTATTTTTTCCATAAAAGAAACACCTTTACCCTTAACCGTATCCGCGATAATTATCTTTGGCCTATCTGTAATTGTTTTGAACCGCACCAAGATATTTTTTAAGGCCGTGGCGTCATGACCATCAACACGCGCCACTTCCCAGCCAAAGGCGCGGAGCTTGTCTTCCAGGGAACCGAGATCAGACACATCCTTAATCCAAATGTCGGACTGTATTTTATTGCGATCAACGATTACAGTTATCTCGCCAAATTTACCGTTCGCAGTGGGTTGAAGCGATTCCCAAAAAGCTCCTTCTTGGAGTTCACCGTCGCCCGTCATCACAAAAAACCGACCGCGCTTACCCAGGGTATTGTTCGCAATCGCCATGCCGCGGGCCTTGGAAATGCCCATGCCCAGAGCGCCGGTATTAGCCGCCACATAAGGCGTCCCCACATCCGGATGTCCCGGCAAACCACCCAAACGGCGCAAAGTATGAATTTTTTCAAACGGCAGTTTCTCCAAAGCTATGAGCAACGAATAAAGGGCCGGGGCATCGTGACCCTTAGATGAAAAATAAGTGTCAAATTCGGTCGCGCCAAACTCATTGGGATTCAACATCTCTTGCGTCCAAAGCCAGGTGATGATATCCGCCGAACTGAAACTGGAACCGATATGGCCGCTCCCGGCCCGCATGATCATATACAAAGTATTTAGCCGAATGATATCAGCCAAAACTCTGACCAACGCAATCGGGTCCTTGATGGCACTCCTCACGCGCCGGATCTCCGCGAGCGGCACAAGGCGCAATTTATTGTCCCCCGACTTAAAATATGTTTGATGTTCACCCATGGTTTATAAATTTTATAATAATCTATCGACCTCTTCCACCCGCTTCATAATAATATCCGCATCAGCCATATTCGCCATCCTCGGCTTGCCGTGATAGTCCACATAAACCTGTTTAAGATAAGTCACCTCGTCCAAACCGCCGGCCTCGCGGCCAAAACCGGAATCCTTCACGCCGCCAAATGGCTTGCCTTCCTCCGCGCCGGTGGTGCCGCGGCCGATATAAAGCACGCCGGTCTTAACACGCTCCATGGCCTTCATAGCCAAATTAATGTCTGTGGTCATAATGGCGTTACTTAAACCGTAACTGGACGAATTAACCATTTTCACGGCGTTAAAAATCGCCTCCTCGCGCGTTTCGCCGGAAAAAGATATAACGGAAATAATGGGGCCGAAAATTTCCCGCTTCATGATAGGATTACGCGAAGAAACGCTCGTCAAAATTGTCGGCTCCATAAAATGGCCGCCTTTCAAATCACCGCTTATATCAATCTCCGAACCGCCATAAGCCACCTTCGCTCCGGCGCGCTTGGCCTCCGCGATGGCCTCTTTAATTTCTTTTAACGCCGCCGAATTTACAATCGGCCCCATGTCGGTGGTCTTCGCCATCGGGTCGCCAATCCGCAACGCACGCGTCTTTTCAATCAGCCGTGTCACAAATTCGTCATAAATTTTTTGATGCGCGTAAACCGTCCGGAGCGCCACGCACCGCTGGCCCGCATCACCAAAACCGGCGGCAATGGCTTCCGAAACCGCCCGGTCAATGTCAAAGTCATCCATCAAAATTATGGCGGCGTGCCCCTCCAACTCCAAAGATACCGGCCTCACCCGCGCACCCGCCAGTTTAGAAATTATGGCGCCGCTGGCTTTGCCGCCGGTAAACATCACCTTGTCGTAATCGCCTTTTTCCAACAACAGCTTGCCCACGGTGCCGCCTTTGCCGTGCAACAATTGCAAAACAGCAGCGGCCTTCTCCGCGCGGACTTCTCCAAGCACATCCTGGAGCGCTTGCTGAAATAAATAAACAAAAAACGATAAAGCCAGAGCCATTTGGCTGGAGTCCTTCACGACCACGGCGCTACCGCCCGCAAGGGCCGCGAACATTTTGCGGCTTGGGAGAACCAGCGATGAATTCCACGGGGTGATGCCCAAAATCACACCATACGGTTCGCGCACAGTGATGGACAATTTGTCCTTCATCTGCGCCCGCGAAAAATTACCGTTCACGCGCGAGAGTTCGCCGTAATAGTGGGAAATAGAAGCCAAAGCGCCGCCGACTTCCGCGTCCGCGAATTTCCACAACCGGCCGCCTTCTTCAATTTGCAGCTTGGCAAGCGTCCCGCGGTGCGTCTCCGTAAGTTCCATCATGCGGCGAAACACTTTTTCTTTTTCGCCCTGCTGAATGTCCTGATACCAAAATTCCTGGGCGCTGCGCGCGGAGGCAAACGCCGCCTTAATCTGCGCTTCAGACACATCTTTTATACTATAAAGTTTTTGGCCGGTCATCGGACTCCTGACTTCGGTCGAATCCTTCCCTCCGCCATCCGCCCACTTGCCCGCCACCAAACTCTTAACGCTTTTAAGGCCCTTTTTAGCTGATCCAAAAAGCTCTTTAGCCGCTATTTGTATAAGGTTTTCCATATGGCAATATAACCCCGTATTATTAGTCATAGTCACAATTTCAAAATTCGTAAATTCGGCCCCGATTCGTAATTCGCGCGATAACAAAGTCAAAACAAAAAAGCCAGTCCCGCGAACGGAACTGGCATGGGATGAAAGTGAAAAAGCTAATAGGGAAGGCCGAGACGGATGGCCATCCACTTCCCGACTTCGGCATCGGTGAACCCAATGATGATAGCGCCGACGGCCATTATCAACCCAAACACCAAGCGGTAACCAACCTTATCTTTTTCAAGGCCGACGTGATTGGACGCCAGAACCCCCACGGGAATGTTCAAACGCTTCAGCGTCCCAATATAGGGCACAAGTCCGCCTCTGTAGGCGGCGCCAAAGAAAAGATGAGCCACAAAAAACAGGGAGATGGAACCGCCAAGCAACTTGGCTGTGCGCCACGTCCAAAGGGTCGGAATACCGCCGAGCCCCTTGAACTCGCCTTTCTTAATCGCTCCAATGAAACTCACCACGGCAACGATCAATGATAGCATACCGAAGCCGAAGGCTAGATTAGCCGAACGCGCCGTTAGCCCATCGTATTGAAGGGAAATGATGCTGCACGCGACGGAGGCCGCCGCAAGCTTCATGCCGTTGATGCGCGAAAAGTAGACTAGTGGAGCCAGATACTTCGCAAGCCATCCGGAGGACTCCGCCTTGATCTTCTTCAGCTCATCCTGATTAGTGGCGAAGCGATACATGGCCCATAGGTAAGCCCCGAGAAGCACCAAGAAGATGCCCCCGATACCACCCCACGAACACCATTCGCCGATCATCACGCCGGACAACACGATCACGAAAGCCGGCGTAAAGGCCGTAGTCGCCGCATGGAGAGACGGCCCCATCATCGGCTTCGCCGCCGTGTTGCAGTTTTGAATCACGATGTTCAAGGTTCCCGTCATCGCGACACAAAACCAGAAGCTCAAATGCCATTCCAGCCCTTGAGCAATCTGGGGGCCGCCGGTGAAAGCCGAGACAACCACGCCCAGCAGGGCACACCCAAACTGCGTAATGCCCGTGAGAATCATGGTCCGGCCCTTGAAAGGCCCGGCAGGAATCCCGGCCTCCTTCTTTTCACCCGTGGTGTGTATTGAACGAAGTTCGAATGTATTTTGAATTGAACCCTGATGCAGAATGATGCGCGCCTCGGACACGCTCGCGGACTCGCGTGTGCAAAAACCAAAAAATTTCCTTGCATTTTTCTCGCGTCTCCTCCCCCCACCCCTCCGCCGCGAAGCGGAAAAAGAAATGGAAAGGAAATTTT
>CAYHSY010000053.1:0-5417 GCA_964359435.1 uncultured Candidatus Saccharibacteria bacterium | reverse complement strand
ATGCCCTTGCGGGCGCTACCACCTCAAGGTAGTGCGTCTGCCGTTTCGCCACCCGCGCGTTATTTACAACTTCTTACCTATTATAGCAAGGGCCTTGATAATTTTCAACTTTTTTTACTGGGCATCTCATTTTATGCTATTCTGAAATACGCCGAAAAATCCTAAATTCTATACTAACCAAAAACCGGCTTCACGCCGGTTTCTAACTTCTTATTCCGATAAGCCGATCTTCTGCCTGGTCTCTTTCTTGGATAAATCCCGAATATAGTAAAGCTTCGCGCGCGAAACTTTGCGCGGCGAGCTCAAGATATCCACCTTAGAGATTTTCGGCGAATGAAGCGGATAAACTTTCTCCACGCCCACGCCGGCCACCTCGCCCCGCACCGTGAAAGTCGCACCGGGTTCCGAACCGTGCTTACGAGCCAAAACCAGCCCCTCAAAAGAAGCAAGGCGCTCTTTGTCGCCGTCTTTGACGCGCTCTCTCACGCGCACCATCGCTCCCGGCTTAATTTTCTCCATATTAACCGCATCCATGTTGATTGTTTGTATTATAGCAGCCATAACATATAAAATCAAGAGATGCGCATTACCATCGATATTCGCCTGCTCGGCCGCGGCACCCGTTCCGGCATTGAGGAATACACCGAATCGCTCGTCGACCGTCTTATCGCAAATTCAAACCATCAATTCGAACTATTTTATAATGGCCTACGCCGAGCGCCCATCAAGGAATCTTGGCCGAAAAAATCCAATGTTAACGTAACTAATTGGCATATCCCCAACAAACTGCTCGACCTATCTGCCAAGTTTTTGAAATATCCCCAAATTAACACGGACGTTCTTTTCAGCCCGCATTTCAATTTGATCGAAGGCGGCAAATCGCCCCACATCATGACTTTCCACGATTTATCTTTTTTACACCATCCCGGCTTTTTTTCCAAAAAACAATTGCTCTGGCACCGCCTCCAAGATTACAAACGCAAGGCCTCCGGGGCTGCCCGCCTCATCGCCGTTTCAGAATTCACCAAGTCCGATCTTGTAAATATCCTAAAAATTCCTGAAGAAAAAATCAGTGTCATATATTCCGGCGTGAGCGACGACTTCCACCGCCTGCCGGAGAACACGCCCAGTCTCGTTGCCTTCACCGCGGAACATCACCTCAACTTCCCTTTCATACTTTACTTAGGCACGCTTGAACCGCGTAAAAATATTCCCTCGCTCATCAGGGCGTTCAATCTGCTGAAGGAGAATCCAACGCATAAAGAATTGCGGCTTATCCTTGCCGGCGCGCCCGGCTGGCTTTATCAAACTGTTCTCCGTGAAGCCGCCGCCTCCAGATTTCAAAAAGATATTATTTTTTGGGGGCCCGTTAAAACAAGCGATCGGATTTTGCTCTATAATAAATGCAGGGTCTTCTCTTATCCTTCTTTTTTTGAAGGGTTTGGTTTCCCGCCGCTCGAAGCTCAAAAATGCGGGTCGCCGGTCGTAGCCGGTAATCGCACCTCCATTCCGGAAATCTTGGGGTCGTCCGCCCTGCTTCCCGACCCTTGGCGAATCCACGACTTGGCCAATGCGCTTCAAACGGCGCTGGAAAATGAAACGGAAAGGAGCCGACTCATCGCCGGCGGTTACGAAAATGCCAAACGTTTTGATTGGTCAGAAACCGGAAAAAAAACACTGGAAATAATAGAAAAATATGGAAAAAGATCGCCAACTCCGTGACATCATCGGCCACAAACCGGGCGGGAAACTGCCTCTGCCTCGCCTGCTGGTGACGGCTCGAAAACCCTCCCGAATTCTTAAAAACCTTTTCTTTTTGATTTTAGGAATTTTCTGTACTGCCGCGATCGCTTTCGGCTTTAAATATCAAGCGCTCAAACAACTGTTATTAGAAAAAGGTCAAGCTATTTACAACCAAACCCGCGTAGGCGCCGAAGCCCTGGAGTCGTTTGATACCAAAAGCGCCAAAAACGCCTTCGGCCAGTTGGCCGAAGAAGCCGAGGCCCTGAAAAATAAAGCTGACGCCTGGGGCTTGAATACCATTCTTGATTTTGGCGGGCGCCTGGTGCCGCGCCTCAAAACAATTTCCTCGGCCATCGGCGACGCGATGTTGCTTGCGGCAACCGCCGACGCGCTTGGGGACCAAGCCGATGAATTAATCAACCGGGCTTTCGTTTGGGCCTTCAATAACCAGGGCGCCGAACTACTCGCGAAACTGGAAAATGTTGAAAAAAATCTGGAGACGGCCAACAACGCCCAACAACGCCTCAAAAGCGCCGCCGCGGTTTGGGGTATCGCCTACCCCTCAAATTATCTGGCCCTAGCGTCCAAGCTCTATCAAGGCCAAACACTTTTAAAAAGCGCTCTGAATTATCTTAATTCGCCTGCCCCGCGCCACCTGGCCATTCTTTTTCAAAACCCTTCCGAAATCCGGCCGGCCGGCGGCTTCATCGGCAGTTACGCCGATATAACCCTGAATCGCGGCGGCGTGACAAAAATAGACGTACGCGATATTTATGATCCTGATGGCCAACTGGACGCGCGCGTTCTCCCGCCGCGCCCCCTCCAAAGCATCACCGGCTTCTGGGGCGCCCGGGACGCTAATTGGTTTTTCGACTTCCCAACCTCCGCCAAAAAAGTTTTGGAATTTTTAAACCTCTCCAAAATATACAGCGAACAAAACGCCGTCTTTACGGCGGCCCTGGCCATCAACGTCCACCTGATTGAAGACCTGCTCCGCGTCTTGGGTCCTATAAAATTACCGGAATACAACCTGACGCTCGACGCGGACAATTTTCTCGGTAATGTCCAACGGGAAGTCGAATCCGGCGAAGATAAAAAAAATGGCGAGCCCAAACGCATCTTGAAAATTTTCACGCCCGCACTCTTGGAACGGCTGGCCAATCTCAAGCCGGCCGAAAAACAAGCTCTGGGTAAGATTTTTACCGAACGGATTAAAAGCAAGGATATTCTGGCCTATGTGGAAGACCGAGCCTTGGAGGGCTATCTCCAAAGCATTGGAATGGGCGGAGAAGTTTTCGCTCCGGAACGCGCCGCAAGCGACGATTACCTGGCCGTCATACACGCCAATATTGCCGGCGGCAAAACTGACGCCTTCATGACCGAAAAAATTAATCTGAAAAGCGTTGTGGATATACGCGGCGCAGTTGTGAACACTCTTGAAATCGAACGCCGACATACGGGGCAAGACCAAAAAGAATGGTGGTACCGCGCTGCCAATAAGGATTATTTTCAAATCCTGACGCCCGCCGGAGCGCGCCTGCTTTCGGCCTCGGGCCACGACCGGCGCCTGCCCGATGAACCTCTCCGCCGCCCAACCTATTCGACCGATCCGGATGTCGCCTCCATTGAAGGATCAAGGATTTGGCTGCCGGAATTCCGTCTGGAGACCCTTCATCAATTTGGGAAAAATACTTTTGCCAATTGGCTGACCGTAGCCGCCGGAGAAAAAAAGATGCTGAAACTTGAATATGAAAACCCCAAAGAACTCGTGATCGTACCGGACGCGAATTATCGTTTTGTGTTTGAACGGCAATCCGGCGTCAAAACCGCCCTGCGCTATTCGATCGATGCCCCACCCGGCTATATTTGGAAAGAAAGCGGCCGGCCCTCATTTGTCTACGAATCCGAAAACCCCGCGTCCCGCGTCATCCTGGATCTGACTTTGGAGAAATTGTAAAAATAAAAATCCCTGCTTGGCTACTGACCAGCCGCGCCAATATTTTTCGCGCCAATATTTTTATTGAACTATTTCTGCAAATAACCGACCAAAGGATTGCCGGAACACGATGGGCAATGGACATCGATGCGCTCTCCCGCGTCATAAGCGGCCTTATCGGTTTTGTTTAACCTTTCGGAATGCCTGGTTCCATCCGGCAACTCGTGCAGCCACCATCCTTTCAGGCGGAGGATTACTTTTTAGATAATCTCTTACTTGCGCGATCGCCGGCGATGCCTCCAAGGAACCCAAAATTCTTTTCGTCTCTACGTCAAATTCCGCCTGATATTTTTTCTCCTCTTCTACTCTTTTTTGCCTCTCCTCATCTCTTCTTCTTAATTCCTCTGGAGAAGGTTCTTGGAATCGTCTTCTCATGGCTTATGGTTTTAAATTATTTTAATTTTGCTACTCCAACACCGCCGCTCCTACGTTTACTAAACCGTTTCCGTATAAATCATCCCTGCCAGCCGCGCCGAGATCTGTGGCCGTCGCCTCAAGCCGCGCCTGGACTTCATCGGGACTGCAAGAACCGCTCAAATCCAAGTCGCACTTGGCCGGAACAGAAAGAAGCAGCGCCACAGCGCCCGCCACGTGTGGAGAAGCCATAGAAGTACCATTCAATGTCTTATACGTTTTGCCTTTATAAGTGGAATAGATACTTACGCCGGGAGCAGATAGGTCAACTGCCGGCCCGCGCGAAGAAAACGACGCTATTGCATTGTTGCTGTCGGTTGCCGAAACCGCAATCACTTCCGGATAAGCCGCCGGATATGATACCGCCCCGCCAGAGTTGCCAGCCGCCGCGACCATCGTGAGTCCCGCCGCTTTAGCCGCCACAACCGCGTCGGCAAACGATTGCACGTTGGAAGAACTGCCCAAGCTCATATTCACAACCTGCATCCCGTTCACAACTGCCCATTGCAGCCCCTCAATCACATCTGATAAATAACCCGAACCGGTGCGGCTCAAAACTTTAATAGCGTAAAGATCGGCTTTCGGAGCCACACCGACAACCCCGACTGTATTATTTATCGCGGCCACGATACCAGCGACATGGGTGCCGTGACCATTGTCATCATTCCAAGATTTAGTCGCATTGATGGCGTTATATCCGCCTTTTATATTTCCGGCGAGATCCGGATGCGCCAATTCGATGCCGGTATCAATCACGCCGACCTTCACCGCATCAGCGGTGGTCGCGCCCCACACTAATTCCGCATCAATCCTGTCAATTCCCCATGGCAGACTCTGCGATACGGAAACCGCCACTTGCTTGCCCAATTCTTCAAACCTGCCCAACGCTTCCACAAGAACATCGTCATCCACGCGCAAGATACGCGGATCTTTTTCTAAAGCCGCCACCGATCGCGAAGGCAAAAGCACGGCCTTGCCGCCGATTAAATTCAAATCTTTGATTTTCACTCCGCCCACCGACCTGACCAATGCTTCGCGCGCCGGCTCATTGACCACGCCTTCACGAAACACAACGATTTTCCTGACTTGACTGTCGCCCGCGCCCCAGGCCGTCAAACCGGCCGCGCCAACCACCAACGCTACCGCCATTCCACCGATTAAAAAATTGTAAATTTTTTGCATATTTTTATTTTTTAATTATAGCATTTTGTGCGCCCTGTAGGGATCGAACCTACGCTCTCATGCGTGTCATGCATGCGCTTTG
>CAYHSY010000052.1:0-5524 GCA_964359435.1 uncultured Candidatus Saccharibacteria bacterium | reverse complement strand
TTGAGCGCAGTTTGAAAAACGATCCGTCCGGTTACAGCCCTCGCCTCCGCTATGACGACGCCGAGCTGGAATTCCACCCCGACCGCCGTAAATTTGAAGAATGACCGCCGTGGAAATAGTTGGCGGCTTTTATTTTTTGTTAAAATTGCATACTATAAAATTAGCTCTAAGCATTCGGGCTGTCATTAGTTTAAGTGGAGGTGCGTTTTGAGCTCGCATGTCAGTCACGCGGAATTGCTGTTCGATGAAGCCATGATCGCCAACGGTGTTGTGGAGCGTCATCCCATCCAGGAGAAAGGCGGCAGTTCGGTAAATCCTTCGGCGGAAGTGGCTTTTCGGAGAGTGGTCCAAAACAGCGACCTTGATGATGAGGGCACGGATCGCGTGGTTTATGTGCGCACGGCGAGATGGAATGGTCGCGCTGTTTCATATAAGCTTGGGCATGCTGTGCGTCATCAATGGATTCCGATTGAAATGCAGATCAAAGGCATACCCGAAGGCGCGCCGGATTTTGGCAGGAATACCGGCATACTCTTGCCCCTGCGAGACAAACTGACGGTTAAGGAAAACGAGCGCATCACTCCGGACATGTTGTGGATTGTCGCCGAGCATCGCCGAAAACATCCCGAAGTGACCTTGATGCTTTTCATTTCGTGCGTTCCGTTTCATGACAAGGAAGCTTGCGCCAGGGCGTACAAGGCAATTTGGCATGAAGTGCGTCACCTTGTAATTCAATACCTCGCCATCATCTGCGGCGCGGCTCCTCGTCGCCGTAACAGCGCCCCTTAACCGGTGGCGCTTTTATAACTCTTGACGGATGTTACCGCCTTGCGCTACATTTAGTTAATATTAGCAATGTAAGGTCGAGAGTGCCAAATAAGTCATTAAACAGGTTTATGAGTTGATAAGTTCAAAACACCTTTCTATATAAGGATTTTAGTTAAAAAACTTACAAACTTACAAACTTACAAACTAATGTTCAAACCATTATCCAACCACATTTTCATAGAAGCCGTGATGGAAGATAAGAAGACCAAAAGCGGTATCGTGCTGCCGGATACGGCGGAAAAAGAAAAGCCGGTGGTGGGCGCGATCGTGGCGGTGGGTCCGGGTAAATTAAACGAGAGGGGGGAGCGGATAGCAATATCTCTAAAAGTCGGTGATAAAGTCCTTTTTAAGAAATACGGCCCGGACGAGATTGAAGTTGACGGCAAAAAATATCTGGTCGGCGATGAGGACGATGTGTTGGCGATTATTGAATAAATAAGCTACGAAATACGAAATGTGTACGAATATACGAAAAGTTTCATAATGCAGTTTTAGTATATTCGTGAATTGTTCGTATTTCGTAGCCCCATAAACTATATTTATGAGTAAGGCATTGTTATTTAATGAAGATGCGCGCAGTGCCATGAAAAAGGGCATTGACAAGCTCTCCGAGGCGGTTAAGATGACGCTCGGCCCGCGCGGCCGGGCGGTTGTGATCGAAAAGAGTTATGGCGCGCCGCAAGTCACCTTTGACGGCGTGACGGTCGCGAAGGAAATTGAGCTGGAAGACAAATTCGAAAATCTGGGCGCCGAACTCATCAAACAAGCGGCGGACAAGACCAACGACAACGTGGGCGACGGCACCACCACCTCCGTGGTTTTGGCGCATGCCATGATCGACGAGGGTGAAAAACTGATCCGCGACAAAGGCTTTAACGTCATTCAGTTGGCGGAGGAACTTAAAAAAGAATCCGATCGCGTGGTTAAATTACTGGAAGATCAGCGCGAATCCATTAACGAGAATAAAAAAGTGGAAGAGGTGGCCACTCTTTCGGCGAAAGACGCCGCCATTGGCAAACTCATTGCCGACGTGATGGCAAAAATCGGCAAAGAGGGCGTCGTAACCATTGAGGATTCCAATACGATCGCCAATTCTTTTGAAATAGTGGAAGGCATGCAGTTTGACCGCGGCTACATCGCGCCTTATATGGTGACGAACGCCGAACGCATGGAAGCCATGTTGGAGAACCCGTATATTTTGGTGACGGATAAAAAAATCTCCGGCATCAAAGAACTTTTGCCGTTGCTGGAAAAAATGATCGAAGCGGGCAAGAAAGAGTTGGTGATTATTGCCGAAGAGGTTGAAGGCGAGGCCTTGACGACTTTAATTGTCAACAAACTCCGGGGTATTTTTACCGCGATCGCCGTCAAGGCCCCGGGTTTTGGCGATAAGAAAAAGGAAATGCTCCAGGACATCGCCGCCGTGACCGGCGCCGAACTGATTACGGAAGAACTTGGTAAAAAATTGGAAGACGCCGATCTCCACGTGTTGGGCAGCGCGCATCGGGTGGTCGCGACCAAAGATACCACGACGATTGTGGGCGGCAAGGGCGAAAAATCAGCGATTGACGAGCGCGTGGCTCAAATCAAGGCGCAGATCAAGGTGACTGAATCGGATTATGACAAGGAAAAACTTCAGGAACGGTTGGGCAAACTTTCCGGCGGCGTGGCGGTTTTGAAAGTCGGCGCGCCGACCGAATCCGCTCAGAAGGAATTGAAACAAAGAGTGGAAGACGCGGTGGCCGCGACCCGCGCGGCTATGGAAGAGGGCATTGTGCCGGGCGGCGGCATGGCGCTTTTTAACGCTCTACAATCATTGAAGGGCGACATGGCTAAGGCCGAGACCGCGGCGATGAAAGCCGTGCATTCCATTTTGACTCGCGCGCTTTCCGCGCCGATCGCCGCCATTGCCGAAAATAGCGGCCAGGCGGCGGATACGGTCATGGGCGAGTTGGTCCGCAAGAAAGATGCGGCCAAGGGTGAGGAGCGCGTTTGGTTGGGCTTCAATGCTTTTACCAACGAAATCGTGGATCTGAAAAAGTTGGGCATCATTGATCCGCTGAAAGTCACGAAGACCGCATTCGCGAATGCCGTTTCTGTCGCGACCAATTACTTAATGACTGGCGCGGCTGTGACGGAGATTCCGAAAAAAGAAGAGCCCAAGATGCCCGGCGGCGGAGGGATGGGTGAGTACTAAACATAGTCACTAGTGATTAGCCAATAGCCACTAGTAAAAACTCCTCAATTCGGGGAGTTTTTAGTTATCCACAGCCGGGCTTTGATGGCTATGAGCTACAATAAAAACACCAGTAATTAGATTCTAATGCCCTAATATACTAATATTCTATGCGTCAATATCTGGATATCCTCCGCGACATAAAACAAAATGGCATCCGGACGCAAAACCGCACCGGCATTGACACCATCGGCGTTTTTGGCCGACAGATGCGGTTCAATCTCCAAGACGGTTTCCCGCTCCTCACCACCAAGAAAGTTTTTATGAAAGGCATCACCACGGAACTCATTTGGATTATCCGCGGCGATACCAATATAAAATATCTGAAAGACAGGGGAGTCGGCATTTGGGACGAATGGGCGGATAAAGACGGCAATCTCGGCCCCGTCTATGGTCACCAGTGGCGCAAGTGGAAAGCGCCGGACGGCCGGTTGATTGATCAGCTAGCCGATGTTTTTGAGCGAATAAAAAAATCAGCGCAAGGCAAGAAAGATCGGCGCCTTATTGTGACGGCCTGGAACCCGTCGGATGTGCCTAATATGGCGCTCCCGCCCTGCCATGCCTTTTTCCAATTTGATGTGGTGGGCGGTAAGCTGTCGTGCCAACTCTATCAGCGCAGTTGCGATATGTTTTTGGGCGTGCCTTTTAACATCGCTTCTTATTCCATGCTGACCATGCTTTTAGCCAAGGCCGCCGGCTTGGAACCCGGGGATTTTGTGCATACGCTCGGGGATGCGCATATTTATGTAAACCATTTGCCGCAAGTGGATTTACAGCTTTCGCGTGAGACCAAAGTCCTGCCCAAATTGATTATAAAAAAGGACGTCCATTCCATCGCGGATTTGGAGCAACTGGAATTTGCCGACTTTGAACTCCAAGGTTACGACCCGCACCCGGCCATAAAAGCGGAAGTCGCCGTTTAAAATTGGCTACTAAATACGAAATATGTACGAATATACGAAAGATTGCATAATAAGTTTTAGTATATTCGTAAATTGTTCGTATTTCGTAGCCCTATAAACAATGCTGTCTATTATAGTAGCGATTGGCAACAACAATGTCATTGGCAAACGCGGCGCTGGACTTCTCTGGAAGTTGCCGGCCGATTTGAAGCACTTCAAAGACACGACCATGGGCCACCCCATCATCATGGGCCGCAAAACTTTTGAAGCCATCGGCTGCCCCTTGCCCGGCCGCCAAAACATAGTTATCACTCGCCAGCCGGATTTCAAAGCCGAAGGCGTGACAGTTGTTGCTTCCCTGGATTCCGCCCTAGTGGCTAGTGGCTATACCCTAAACCCTGTTTTTATCATCGGCGGCGGCGAAATCTACGCCCAAGCCCTGCACTTGGCGGACAAGCTCTATGTTACGGAGGTCCACCACGACTTTCCGGAAGGAGATGTGTATTTTCCGGCCATCGATAAAAATATCTGGCGCGAAACCTCCCGTGTCAAGGGTATGCAAGATGAAAAAAATATCTACGACTACGAGTTTGTGGTGTACGCCAGGAAGTGAACGTTCGACTAAAATAACACGACCACCGGGCGCAAGCGCCAAGTGGTCGGTTGATTTGGTGAGGGTTACGCGACGACCTCGATCTTCTCGAGGTGGTGGTGGAGTCCCTCGACGAACCAGTCCTTATCGAACGTGCTCGTGAGGTTCACCGCGAACGTGCGGTTGTCGTGGAATTTCCAGTTCCTGGTCTGGAAAACCATGGTCAGGTCCACCGCGTCGTCTTCATCAGAAACACGGACGAACCCGGCCCGACTCATACCGGCGAATTATCACGCTCAGTGCACAGTGGTTTGCGGGCTCATGACTGCGGGGGGATTCCCCATTGTGCGTCCTGATACTTGTCAGTTTGGAAAAGAGCGGTGATTTCCGCGGCCAACTCACGCGCATCCTCGGCATTCAACGGTTCGTTGCCGTCGTAGTAACCGGTTTCGGGTTTGGGGAAGTATAAGGCCTCGCCCCACCTCTGGAGCTTGGCGCTCCGGGCCCGGCCATAAACGTGGACATGCAATGACGGGCGCCAGTTGCCGTTTTCCTGATAGTTGACGCGGCCGACGTCAACGCCCCGGTGGTTCATCACCCGTTCCATGGCTGCGCCAAGAACCATGGTCAGCCGCATCAATTCAATGGCCAAGAGCGGCGAAAGGGCGGTGCGGTCCGGCACCGCAACTATGGGAACGATCGCGATATGTCCGCCGTCGCACCTTGTAATGTGCGGCTTGTGAGGCGCCACCACCGTAAAGTTTTTCGTGGAGAAAATCAATCTATCCATAGCTCAACTCCTTAGATTCGACTGACTTACTGACTCGCGATTATTTATGATATGTCAATTCCGCCCCATTGTCAACGCGCCGACGTGTTCGCGCCAACAACTACAACCGGGAATAAATGAAAAAAAACTTCATTTGTACAAAAAAGTCGGTTCGAACTTTCAAATTAAGGATCGAA
>CAYHSY010000051.1:0-5654 GCA_964359435.1 uncultured Candidatus Saccharibacteria bacterium | reverse complement strand
GTAGTGTCACCCGGCGTCCAACGGTCATACCAGACGGCAATTTTTAGACAGTCGGTCTGGGCATCAACAGTAACCGGCGTTCCCCAAACGCCGCCGCCGTCCGTGGTTTTACTATACGCGCAGGAACCGGCGGAGTCTCGGTAAAAAGCGTAGCCGGTTTGATCGGAAATAAAAACCACGGACGGCGAACTGCCGTTATGAGAGGTTAGCGTAGTATGAATGGTCGCATCAACCGCCACTTCAGCGGCGATCGCCGGCCCCATGATTCCGGACGACAAAAAAATAACCGAAATCCCTAAAAAAATAAATTTCGCCGCCCTAAGAACCATATTCGTATTTTAACATAAAAGAACTGCCTATGACCGGTAAACTTTGAAACTAAAGTTTTGTAATTCGGAGCTTTAAGCGGGCGGGGGCTTTTCCGGACCATCTTTAACTTTCTTGGGCTTGCTGGGCGCGGATGCTTTGGCCGCAGGATGAGATTCAACCGAAAAGAAGCCCTGAACTTTCTCCACTATTTCTCCAACCGCGTGCTGGGACTTGACAATATAGTCATCGGCGCCAAGCTGCAGACCCTTTTTAAGATCTTCATCGCTCCCAAGGTTGGTTAAAATGATAACCGGAACCGATCGGGTCGCCGGACTTTTCTTCAACTCCGTTAAAACATCAAAGCCGTTTTTCTTAGGCAAAAGAATATCGAGTAAAATCAAGTTGGGTTTTTCCGATTTAGCCAACGCTAAACCAATCTCTCCATCAAAGGCCTGCTTCACTCCGTAACCAGCGTCGGTTAGTTCTTCATAAAGGACCTTGGCGAGGATCTCATCATCCTCAACCAAAAGAATTTTAGTTTCAGCCATATTTTATAATTATAATATCATACCAAGTTTAATTAATTAATCATATCATGCCGTATCAACTAATCAAGAGGAGAGTGGACCTGCCGCCGATAGGCGAATTTTAGGATGACGGCTCCGGAACGGGCTTCACGCCATTCTTGGACTTGGAAATCAGGGGAAGTTCTATGTAAAAAGTCGTACCTTTATTAAGCTTGGATTCAAACCAAATTTTGCCTCCCAACAATTTCGCGGCTTCGCTCGCGATAAAAAGTCCGATGCCGGTACCGCTGGCTTTAAACAATTTGGCATTGTCGGCCCGGAAGAATCTTTTAAAAATATCGTCCCGGTCTTCTTCGGCGATACCGATACCGGAATCCTTAATGGTTATAAGGAATGTACCGGCTTTTTTCTCCAGGGCGACATCGATTTTGCCTTTTGGAGGGGTATACTCTATGGCATTGAATAATATTGATTGGATGATATCCCGCAACGATTCCCTGTCGGTCACGATCTCTAATTTGCCCAAATTATCTACGAAATTTAAGATCAAGGCCTTTCTCTCAAACAAAGACTTGGTATTATTAAGATATTCGGTTAAAAGAGCTGCAACGTCCAACTTTTCCAAACTAATACTAATTATGCCGGATTCAATCCGAGAAAGATTCAAAAGTGAACCGACAAGATCGGATAACCTGACAATTTCTTCGGCTATATCGGTTAGAGATTCCTTGGCCAGCGCGGACATGCCCCCTTTATTCAGAAGGCGTTCGACCGTCCAACGAATGCCGGTTAAAGGCGTGCGAAGCTGATGGGAAACAATGGTTACAAATTCGCTCCTCATGTGGTCAATTTCTTTCTCTTTGGTGATATCACGGAAAACCTCGATGGCACCGATAATTTTACCGTAGAGAATAATCGGGGACACAGTAATCGCGACCGGGAATTTAGTTTTATTTTTGCTTAAAAGATACAGACCCTTAGCGGATGTGGTGGTGGCGGCGGAGGTGGTACCAGGATAAGAAAGGGACTTAGCCAGCGGCCGCTCGTCGGGCAGAACATAGGTTCCTTTTTCATCCTCCAACGAGATAATATCGTCATATAATCTGCCAACCGCTTCCTGGAGATTCCAACCAAGCAAATTCTCCGCCGTCTTGTTCATGAAAATAATTTTTCTGGAGATATCAACGGCGATTATACCGTCACCGATGCTCGCGAGCATGGCTTCGTCCTTCGCCTTAGCTTCGGCCAGATCATGCTTTTCCTTGTTAAAATCCTCCAGCAGGTTGACCGTCGCCTTGGCGGCATTTTCAACCCTTATACGATTCTTAATATCGCGCTGAAAAGTCACAAAACCGATAATGCCACCGGCGGCATTTCTAATGGCCAGAGTTATCTCATCCACATTATAAAATGTCCCGTCTTTCCGCTTGTTGGTGAAATCATATCTGAACGTTTCACCGCTTAAAATTTTACTCCAAAAAATATCAATGAACTCCGCGGAATGCTCCCCGGAGTTCACGATACGAGGCGTAAATTCACCCCGAACCTCCTCCGCGGACCAACCGGTTAATTCTTGCCAAACATTATTGGCATATTTGATAATGCCCCGCAAGTCGGCGATGAAAATGGCATCCAAGCTCCGATCTATGATAGAGGCAAGAATACTATGATCGGGATATAAAAGCATGTCGGATTCCTCAAAATAAATCCTGGCCTCGGGAATACCCAATGCAACGCACATAGCGACAACGGTATCGGTAAATTTAGCCGGGCCCGAGCTAAAAAATAATTGTTCCTGCCAATTATCGACGTAACTCTCCAAAATATCCCGAGTAATCAACCCGAATATCTTTTTAATTTCAAAATTTTTGTTTTGCTTGGCCAGCGCTGCCAATTCCGATAAATAAATCGCACTTCCCTCGTTCCGGTTAGCGTAAATCAAAGATATCTTGTTGGGCAATTTCCGCTCGGTCGCCCAGCGAACCATACTCATAAATGGCGCGATGCCTGTCCCACCGGCGATAAAAATGAGCGGCGAATCATTTTTTGGAAATGTCATATTGCCGTAAGGACCCTCAACAACAACGACTTCTCCCAAAGGAATCGCGGCTAACAATTGTTTAAACTTGCTCCCCGACCTCCGAAACGCCACAGTTAAACGCTTCTTATCGTTAGGCGAAGAACAAATGGAAAATTCGCGGCCGTTCCCGCGCGGCTCGGCATTTTTGGATAGTTTAGGCAAAACCACCCGGACATATTGGCCCGGCAAAAAATTAAATTCAACGCTTGAGATATCAAAAGAAACCTCCAAAGTATTTTCGGCAACCTCTCTTTTACTTATAACTGGCAAATGAAATCTATTCATCCCGTTTTAAATATGCCTCTCTCGACCTCGCACCTTATTTATTATTCTGGCTGATCTTTTTTCTTCAATTCCGCTATCTCTTTTTTAAGCTCAATCATTTTTAATTCGCGGCCAATCATGGCTCTGTTGAGGTTTTCCAATTCCTCGTTTTGCAACTCCAACCTCCGAGTCCGCTTTTCCACTTTATTTTCCAAGTTTGCAAAAGATTCTTTTAATTTTTGGGTCATTTTATTAAAAGATCCGGCCAGAACGCCGATTTCATCTTTGGAATCCATGAAAATACTCCGAGATAAGTCGCCATCCGCGATTTTATTGGCCGTTAAAGTTAATTGTCTTAAGGGGGCGGTAATGGACCGGGAAATCGAAACCGCCACAGCGGATATTACGAGCGCCGCTATGGCAAGAATAAAAATAAATAAATTCCGAAGCATCCGGAGCGGCGAGAGCGCTTCCGCCTGGTCAATCTTTATCACAATCCCCCAGCCGACATCCTCCAAATAACTCGTCGCGGCAAAGACCGGAATGCCCCTGTAATCCACGGCATCGAGGAAAACGGCTTCCTCGCCGTTTATGGCGTGCACGGCCGGAACAGATATATTTTCTTTAGCCACCATTAAGCTCAAAGCCGCGTCCGGATTAAACCGGGTGGGAGTCAGAAAAAGGGCATTGCCATTACCATCGTTTTTGGCATATAAATGCTCACCGGTCGCGCCAAGACCGCTGTAATCCGAAATTAAAGTAAAGATATCCTCGGCTTTATTCTCAAAAACCAATACTCCGGAGGTTTTATCGTCGACGATTATCGGACCGACAAAATAACGCGACACCAAACCGGAAGCGTCGGACTTTTTCATAATCGAAACGTCATTTTTCACCAAACCCTTCTTAAAAAATTCTTCACCGGAAACATTGGCGCCGAGCAACTTGGAATCGGCGGAGGAAATTATTATGCCAGCCGGATCCGCTATAAATATTTCCCGGATAAAATTGACGGCCTCTTTCGTATTTAAGAGTCCTTCGGATAACTCTTCAAACGATGCCGATCCCGGAGCGGGATATCCTTCTTCAAAATGATGGGCCAAAGTGGCGAAATATATTTCCAGGACCGTTAAATTAACCGATATGACATCCGACAAATGATTTTTCTCAATCAGCGCATTGACTTGGAGTTTTTCAAAGACATTATCAATGATTTGCCGTTTGACATTGGCGTAAAAAATAAAACTCATCAAGACGAGCGGAATGAGCGAGATTTCCAGAATAATTATTATAAGTTTTTTTCTAAAATTCATCTATTTTTCGATTTTACTTATGACCACCAAGCCAAGCCCCAGCAAAACAAAAAGCAAGGCGGTGTTCACGGCCATGGGTATCATGGAATCAATAAATTGAGAATATAACCATGGCAACCCGAACGCGTAGCCGCCGAGAGCAGAGGTGCCGAAAATCAGAATAAAGTATCCGAAAAATTTAATTTTGCCCGACAAACGCGGTCCCGGAAATAAAGCGGCCACGCATACCACTCCGAATAAAATAAAACTGATCATGGTATTTATAGCCGGCAGACCCGAACCGGCGCCATAAGCATGGCTTGTTTCCACCACGAACAGCATATCTAAACCAGTAAAGGTATCCGTCAAATAAGACATAAGAATAATGCCCTGAAAAAGAAAGATGGCTATGGCAATACCCGGTAAAATTACCCGCGATGCTTCATAGTTATCTTTAACCGTCCGGAATATATAATAAAGACCGAAAGCGCTTAAAAAAAATGAGGATGCCGTCGGAAATTTCATGTTTATCCCACTGGGGAAAATACGAGTTAAGGAGTCAATCCCCAAAACCCAGCCAGCCATGACGCGCAACGCCTCAACTCCGATTACAAATAATATGAAAACTATGATGTTACTCCGCATATTAAAATTATAACATACGCGGATTGACGGCTATTCTTGTCACCAAACAAAAAAACCGCTGCTGATCTCCTATTGCAAGGAACTACTATCAATCTAGCAATATAAAAACAAACACTTGATCAATAGCTAAAACCGTATTATCATATAACCTATAAATATAATTGAAAGCCCCCATAGCTTAATGGTAAATCCGTCGGCTGACGGACTTTGAGCAGTTTACTATGTTCTGTGTCTATGCAGTTTATAATCAAATTAGAGATAAAATTTATATAGGCCATACCGAAAATCTGGTGTTAAGAATTGCAAGACACAATAATTTATTGCATAATAAGAAAACATCATTTACAAGTAAAAACAATGGGGATTGGGTATTGATATATCACGAATCCTACGAAACTCGACGGCAGGCAATGATTAGAGAAAAAGAGCTTAAAAGCTCCCGAGGCCGCCAGTTCATAAGGCAAATAATTAAACAAAAAATTGCCCCCATAGCTTAATGGTAAAGCAGCTGCCTTTTAAGCAGTTGACCATGGTCCG
>CAYHSY010000050.1:0-5727 GCA_964359435.1 uncultured Candidatus Saccharibacteria bacterium | reverse complement strand
CTCGTCTTCATGTTCAAAGGCGTCTCCGGCGGGAAATCCGGAGACAAAAACAAACGCGGTAAAAAGTAGCTGCACGGCAAGCTCACCCCACCCCCCCCCCACGCTATGTTCGTTCACCGCGTGGGGTTTGCATTTTACAATAATTCAAGATATAATAAATACAGCTTTTATCCAACATATCCAATCAGAAACATTGTGGAGGTTAGTTATGGAAAGCCCCTACGCCAATCGCATCATCATGCGAGACGTGCGGAGCGCCGGGGAATTCCTGAACGCTTCCCTTCGCGCCGAGCTCACCAAACCCAAAAGCAATGTGACCGCTCGAATGGTGATTCTTGTTTTGAACCACACGGTCCGGATCCATACGTGGGTCAAAGCCATCTGCGGACTATACCCCGAAGTGAATGTGCCAACGATGCTCGTGGCTGTCAATTGCCACGATTGCGCGAAACTCTGCGCTTCATCGCCCAACGGCTGGGCCGAAAATAACGCGCACCTCCTGATAGGAAAAAAGAAAACCAGGAATTTCCTTACGGAGGAATTGGGCAAACAAGCCCAAGTAGTCCAAAAGGTTGAACTCATCGTGGGGTGCCACAGTATCTCCGGCCAAGGAAAAATCGGGAACCCCAAGCTGGACAACCCCACTTCAACGGAAGAAAAAATCGTGCATGACGGGAATGCCCTGGATCATGTCGATGCATGGGGTCTGCTGTATTTTGTAGAAAAACTCGGAGAAACAATCCGCAAACAGCTGGGCATCAGAAAATGCCTGGAAGACGCCTGGGAACACGCGGTTGTTGCGGCAAATGGGTTGATATTACCCCCGGCCAAAAACATCGCCGGCACCAAAGAAACCAAAGGACTCCTGCGCCGCACGCATCGTTGTTTCCTCCATCTGGCCAGTTTGAACTTGAAGACCATCGAAGACCTGCGAATGGCCTTCAGGGAATTCCTTAAGATCGAGGATCCCGAATTGGAACCGACTTTGGCTCGATTTAGCCAGCTTGGCCCCGATCCCAAGCATCCCATTAAGAACATATCCGCCTAACCCCGCCGCTCCCCTCCCGGACGCGGCGTTTTGTTTCAAAAAAGAAAATTCCTGTTGGTGGACCTACGGGGAGTCGAACCCCGGCCTGATCCATGCCATGGATCCGTATTACCGTTATACTATAGGCCCTTCAAAGCTATCCGTATTCTAGTTGATATATTAACATCGAAATTACTCGATATCAAGACCCGTATATCCGAAATAACAAAATAAAACGGCGAAGGCCCGCCACTGGTTTTATTGTATATGAAACGCATAGTCATAATCGGCGGTGGCAGCGGAACCAGCAATCTGCTCTACGGCCTAAAAAATTATCCACTTGAACTCTCGGCCATTATTTCCGTTATGGACAACGCCGGCTCAAGCGGAAGATTGAGAAAAGAACTTAACATGCTCCCGCCCGGCGACCTCCGTCAATGTCTTTTAGCGCTCTCTCGCTCCGCCGCTCAACCGCTTGGGACGCTTTTTCGATACCGCTTTGCCGAAGGTCGGCTGCAAGGCCACAATCTAGGCAATTTAATCATCGCGGCGCTCGCAAAAAACCTTGGCTTTGAACATGCCATAAAACAAGTCGGCGAATTGTTGAAAGTCAAAGGCCAAGTTATCCCGGTGACCCTCGAACTTGCCGACATTGTGGCCCGCTTAAAAAACCGGACCATCGTCGGTCAAAAACAGATCCATCAAAGCGACCTCCGGACGCTCCAAACATTAACCCTTTCCCCCATCCCCCGCGCGAACCCCGCAGCCCTTGCCGCCATCAAAAACGCGCAAGTTATTATTATTGCCCCAGGCGATATCCATTCCAGTATTTTGCCGCCGCTTTTAATCAAAAGCGTCAGCCGGACCTTAAGGCAAAGCCGGGCCCAAAAAATACTCATTACCAACCTCACCACCAAACCCCGCCACACGGACAACTTCGCGGTTCATGATTTCATCGCCTTGATCTCGCGCCACATCGGCATCCCGGATAACGTCGTTTATAACTCTGCCGGATTACCGGATAAAACTTTCCAACTCCAAGCCCGAAAAGGCGAAAAATTAGTCGAACATTTATCCCATAAAAATTGTCGCTGCACAGGCGCGCCGCTCATTAATAAAAAATTTTCTGAAAGGATCAAAGGCGATCCCATCGAGCGCAATCTTATCAAACATGACGCGGCCCGGCTTGCGCGCCTTATCATCCGATTGTTGAAATAACATATAATTGTATATAATAATGCATATGGCCATCTCAAAAATAAAGAATACCATTAAAAAAGTAATGCCGGCGGTAGTTTCCATTGTGATTTCCAAGAGCTTGGAATCCGTAGAAAAAGAAATGGCGCATGAATTTTACGGACACGCTCCGCTGGAGGGCTTGCCGGAGATTCCCGATGAAGCCGTTGATTCGCATGGCATGGTCAAAATCGGCGGCGGTTCCGGTTTTGTAGTTCATTCAAACGGCGTCATTTTAACCAACAAGCACGTGGTTATTGATCCGGAAGCGGAATACATGATCCTTCTAAACGACGGCCAAAAACTCAAGGCCGCGGTTTTAGCCCGCGATCCGGTAGAGGACATTGCCATTCTGAAAGTTGACGCCAAAGATCTGCCCACCGTCGTATTGGGCGATTCCGAAAAAGCCGAATTGGGCGAAGAAATCCTTGCGATCGGGAACGCCTTGGGGCTTTTCCGCAACACCGTCTCATCCGGCATCGTTTCCGGCCTCTCCCGCACCATCAAAGCAGCACCGGATCCGCGCGCCATGCCCCAAGAAATGCGCGGCCTTATCCAAACGGATGCGGCCATCAATCCGGGCAATTCCGGCGGGCCGCTCGTAAACCTCGCGGGCGAAGCCATCGGCATCAATGCCGCTATCGTCTACGGTGCGCAAAATTTAAGCTTCGCCCTGCCCATCAACTCGGCCAAACGCGATTTGGAAGATCTTAAAAAATTCGGCCACATCAAACGCCCGCTTCTGGGCCTCCGCTACGTGCCGGTTGATGAAAACTTGAAAAACAAAATGAAGCTGACCGTTGATTACGGGGCACTGGTCCTCGGCCACGGACCCAGGCGCGAAGGCGTCATCCCCGGCACTCCGGCCGCCAAAGCCGGCATTAAAGAAAAAGACCACATTGTGGAATGCAATGGCGAAAAACTTACCGAAGAAAAAACCATTCAGGACTTTTTGGAAAATCTCTCCGTGGGCGATAACATGAGAATCAAATTGATCAGAAACGGTAAAGCCCTGGAATTGAGTGTCATATTGGCTGAAAGAAAATAGAGCATCCACGGGCTTACGGGCCACGCAGTAAGTACCCATAAAACACCCGCGGAAGAGCCGCGGGTGTTTTAATTTTGAATCTGCCTAACCGCCTCCGAAGTAGCTGCCTTCTTAAAAAAAGTTGGTAGCGGCTCAACCGGCACCGGCGCGTAGCTGGAAATTTTCGGCACCTTAAGCAACGGCATATTCACAAAAATGTTATATACCAAAATCAAACCCACCAAAGCCAAAAATAAAACCAAAACCAGCAATAATTTATCCCACATATCTATTAAATATAGCAAATCTATTCCACAGTAACACTCTTGGCCAGATTGCGCGGCCGGTCTACATCGTACCCCCGCAAAACCGCAAAATAGTACGCGAATAATTGCAGCGGCACCACCGTCAAAAACGGCTCCAATTGCGGCAGAGTTTCCGGCACATAAATCACATCATCGGCCAATTTGGCAATTTCTTTGTCGCCCACAGTCGCGATGGCCAAAACCGGCCCCCCGCGCGCCTTAATCTCCTGGATATTGGATAATGTTTTTTCATAAAGTTTATTGGCGGTCGCAATCACTATAGTCGGGAAATTTTTATCAATCAAGGCGATGGGGCCGTGCTTCATTTCACCCGCGGCATACCCTTCCGCGTGCGCGTAAGAAATTTCTTTGAGTTTAATGGCGCCCTCCATCGCTACGGGATAATTATAACCCCGACCGATATATAAAAAATTATTATATCGGGCATACTTTTTGGCCAACTTTTTTATGGCTGCGCTCTGCTTCAAAATTAATTCTATTTTATGAGGGATCCGGTCCAAGGCGCCGACGATTTTCCGAAAACTCTTACCTGCCCGCGCCAAACGCAACGACATAAGAGACAATACTCCGATTTGCGAAAGAAACGCTTTGGTGGAAGCGACGCCGATTTCCGGCCCCGCATGATTATAAACGCCGGCATCGGTTTCCCTGGAGATACTGGAACCCACCACGTTCACGATGCCTAGAGTAAGATATTTTCTGGCCGCGGCTTTGCGTAGCGCCGCCAAAGTATCCGCTGTTTCACCGGACTGGGAGATAAAAAGCGCCGCATTGCCTTTTTCCACAGGATTCGCGTGATACCTATATTCGGAAGCCACCGCGATGGACGTGGGAATGCCCGCAAATTCTTCTATAAGCATTTTTCCGATCATGCCGGCGTAATAAGACGTGCCGCAACCGATAATTTCCAGACGTTTAATGCGCTCCAATTCTTCGGACACGGACATCAAACCGCCCAGCCGCACGTCCCCCTCTTTCAACAGAAGACGCCCCCGGAAAGCGGACTTCACGACCTCCGGCCCTTCAAAAATTTCCTTAAGCATAAAGTGCGGAAAATCACCCTTCCTCGCCTCCTCCACATCCAAATCCAATGCCTCTATTTTAGTACGGGTCGGAGAAACCCAAAAACCCTCCGGCGTAATTTTGCCGCGCTGACCATCTTCCAAATAAACAACTTTTTTTACCAGCCCGGCCAGCGCCGTGGGGTCCGATGCCAAAAAGAACTCGCCTTCCCCCAACCCCAAAACCAGCGGGCTGCCAAGGCGGGCAAAATAGATCGCCTTTGGTTCATCCGCCAGGATAATGCCGAACGCGTACGCGCCGCTGATTTTGGCCAAAGCGGCGGCCAAGGCGTCCTCAAAATCCGCGACTTTTTTACGCTCTTCTTCCAAAAGATGAGACACCACCTCCGTATCGGTCTCGGAACGGAATTTGTGGCCCTTTTGAAGAAGTGCGGCTTTCAAATCGCCATAGTTTTCGATAATGCCGTTATGCACAACAAAAATACCTTGCCCGCAATCCGGATGCGGATGGGCGTTTTTTTCAGTCGGCGCGCCATGAGTCGCCCAACGCGTATGGGCGATGGCCGCCGTGCCCGGCAAACTGTTCTTGCCAAAGATGGCGCCCTCCAAAGCCGACAATTTGCCGGTTTTCCGTATTAAAACCGCCGCCGGCCCCTTTTTGCCGCCTTCAAAATATGTCACGCCGGCTGAATCATATCCGCGATATTCCAATTTACGCAAATTATGAAACGCGATCGGCAGGGCCTCTTTATTGCCTATGTATCCGGTTATGCCACACATAAAAAATTTAAAATGTAAAACTCAAAATGGAAAATGGTGACGCAAAACTCAAAATAAACAATACCTTAATTTTGCACTTTGATATTTTCATTTTTAATTATTATATCTACTGCTTCTTTCAGGTCTCTCGCATAATGCCTTGGCTCGACTTTATGCTCTGGTGAAATTTTGCCGCCCAATTTTATGGTTTTCATGTTGCACTCGCGCCCCATCAAAACATCCACATCCCTGTCCCCCACCATCCAGCTGTCATTAAAGCTGACATCAAAATCAGCAACGGCCGCGAGCGCCATGCCCGGCGCGGGCTTG
>CAYHSY010000049.1:0-5871 GCA_964359435.1 uncultured Candidatus Saccharibacteria bacterium | reverse complement strand
GGGGCTGACGGCCTTCGTACAACCCGCACCGGCGACGATCAAAAAGAAAACGGCATCGCTGGCAGCGACAACTAAAAGCATGCCGGCGATAAACAGGTTGTAAAAAAATCCCAAAGCGCCGAGGTTATATTTGCCAAAAAAATGCCGGCCATAGCCGAAACCATAAATGGAGCTGAAAAGCGAGATCAAGGAAATCGTGAAAACAAAAAAGGCGGAAAGCTTGTCAATGTTTATGGAAAAAGCCAAAAAAGACAATGAGGAAGCGAACTTATAAGATACCTTATCGGCTAAAATAATTACCGAGAGCGATGACATCAAACCAAACAATGAACCCAGCGCCGAGAACGAGTGGCCCCAGTTGTTCGCCAATTTATCGTGGCGGCGGAAAACGAGCGAGCCGAGAGCTCCGATGAATAGCGAAATTAAAGCGGCGAAAAACGCGGATGATGAGGATAAAAGATTAACCATGGAGGGCGCGCCGTTTATTAGAATCAAACTTATCAAACATCATGAGAAGGTGGCGCAAAATAATTTTGGGAGAAGGCGGGTCGCCAGGAATTTTCCAGTCTACCGGGATAACTTTGTCCACGCCGTCAATCACCGCGTAAGATCCCTTGAAAATGCCGCCGTCAATCGCATCGTCCCCCACCGCAACTACAAGCCGCGGCTCAGGAGTCGCCTCGTAGGCGCGGCGCAAGGCCTCCGCCATGTTGCGGCTTACGGGGCCAGTCACAAACAACATATCGGCATGGCGCGGCGAGGCAACGAAATGAATGCCAAAACGCTCAATGTCGTAAAAAGCATTCGAAAGGGCCGTGATTTCCTGTTCACAAGCGTTAGTCGAACCGGCATCAACTTCACGGATAGCAAGCGAACCGCTGAATAACCTTTTGATTTTATCGTTTAATTTTTGACCCATTACCTCAAATTCAGAGTCGGCAAAAATCTCCCCTTTGGACATAACGGTTCGCGGCGTGCGGATAATTTTTCTGAAAATATCAAACATAAAGAAGCCGGGGACAAAAGCGCCCAGAGGGGCGCGGAAACGAATCTTAATAAATACAACAATAACAAATCCAACCGGATTTGTCCAAAATCGGCCGAAGAAACACGCCTCCAATCAACACCTGACATGGGCTTTGTCCCGTTTTAATTAAGTTTTCCCAACTCCGCTACCAACAAATCATTGTTAATAGCCATCCGCGGGTCATCGTAAACATAACGGACAATACCTTCTTTATCGATAATGACATAAGTATGTCCCGGCAAGGAACCATAATGCATCGAGGAATCCAGCGTCAGCATACCGAACTTTCTGGATATTTTACGATCGGTGTCAAAAAGCATTGCCGCGTAACCCAATTCCGGCATCTTTTCGATGGCTCGGGTCCAATCTTCCGGAGCATCCGGTTCAATGGAAAAAACAGCCAAGGATTCGCCCTTTAATCTTTGATCTTCAGCCAAGGCGACAATTTGATTCCAACAACCCGGATAACACATCAATCCTTCATTGAAGAACAGGATTGTGTTTTTACCTTTAAAATCTTCCGATCTATATTCCGCGCCCTGACGATCGCGGAGAGAAAAGGCAGGCATGGGCCGGCCAACTAAATCATACGGGTTGGCGGACTGGGAATTCTCATTCTTGGAGTTCCCTAAAGCGTAAACGGCGATGAGTAGAAAGGCGGCGGATAAAGCAAGAATCGCCACATAAACAATGGAGTTATTTTTGTTGGTCATATTCGTTTTGATTGATTATTTTTCTATCCCGCGTCAGTTGTCGGTAAGTCACGAACACAATGAGCGCCAGAAGACCGATGACAGCCAAACCCCAGATGTAACCGGGTACGGCGGCGATAATCGTCGCCATGGATTGCTGGAATCTGGCGAGAGCGATATTGATACTAACCTGAAATTCCGAGTGAGTGGAAACCTCTCTCGTCGCACCCCACGAAAGCGTGAGTAGCCCTATGACTATAAAGACGGCACCCGATAAAAATTCCGCCGGTCCGACGCTTATTTCCCGGCCGGCAATCCGAAAAACGATCGGCTTAACGGCTTTCATCATTCGCTCCATAAGACGCGAGCGATCCAGCGCCAGAGAGATCACAAACAGAGGCGAAACCATGCCCAGCACATAAGCCAAAGCATAAATCATCCCCCAGATCAATGAACCGGGTAAGACGGAGAGGGCCATGACACCGGCCAAAACCGGAGCGCAACAAGTGGTGGCGATGCCCGACAAAATGCCCAACATCAACACGGACGCGGCGTTGTCGATTTTCAATTTCGGATGAAGTGAAAACGGCAGAGCAAATTTTTTTCCAAAAACCAGCATCATGCCCAAAATCAAGAAAAATAATCCACCTAACGTGAAAATGGCCTGATGGTAACGGCTAAAAAATTTGCCCAAGGCGGAAAACCCCAAACCGAGAGGAATAAAAACCAATAAAACCCCGAGAAAGAAGACGAAAGTCATCAGGAACACCTTCCGACGTGTCCGAAAAACCGAACCAAAATACGACGGCAGTAGGACTGTAATACAACAAGGCGCGAACAGAGCCGCTATGCCAGCCAAAAAGGCGGCGACCAACGATGTGCCTATTAATAATTCCATATTAAACCCCACAGCCGCCGGATGATTTGCGGGATTTGCCACCCTCGACCGGAGCGGCCATTTCCGAAACTATGCGGCGATAACCCGAGGCGCTCGAAAACCTGAAACCCAGCACCTCCTTGGGATCGACCGCATTCCAAGATATGCCCTTGCGCTCCAAATACTTGCCGATAACCAGATATGTATCGGGGAACCAATATGAATTAACCTGAAGGGCTGCCCTATACATAGCCGCCTCGTCCGCTCCTTTGGCCGCCATAAGCTCGAGCAGCCCGAGCATGGCCATGCCATGATTACAATCCGGAAAATACGTCGAGTTGCCGCAACAGGGACGATAAATGTTTTTCGCCACCCGTTCCACCAAGGCCTGCTCCGCGGGAGTGAGCCGGACGAAGGCATGCGCGGAATAATGTTCCATCGGATCGCCGACAGCCAAAGTCCAACCGGCTGTTGAAGCAAATTGATCAGCCCCTCCGTATTCCGGGTCCTTCATCGGGCCGTTCTCCAAAACCGGATTACGGTTGGAAAGGCCGAAGGCCCAAAAAAGATTGAGGATCTGCCCCGAATTATCCGGAGTGATAACGAAAGTACCGTTGTCGTCTCCGGTGAGTAAACTCGAAACCGTCTCATTCATCCCACCTCTGTCGGCATAAAGTTCGCTGAACGAAGATTCGTCAATAACGCTGGCAGCGATCATTTTTTTCCCCAAATCACCCCAGGCAATCGGAATCTCGACCCCACCGGAAGGAATCACCGCCTCTTCTAGTGAATCGGCATCGTTATTGCCCAAAGCCGATGCCAAAGACGCGGAGCCGGCGCCACCGGAAAAACTGTTTTTGGTGTAGGCATAAGACGCAATGAAAGCGAAGATTATCAGGGCAGCAACGGAGATAATTTTACCGGCGGAGTTTTTGGACTTTTCATGGCAACACGGCGGAATTGGCTCCCCGATGTTTTCATTTTGATTTTCCATAAATTATTTTCTTGATTTAATGTTTATTGATACAATAAAAAACCGCGATGAAAGCGGTTAACCGTAAACGCAAAATCGGAACAGTTGCGCCTACGGATTAGAGACACGATACGGATCGCGCTTTTCGTGCCTTGCAAGCCAAATTCTGATTTTTTCCGAAATTTTCGGCGTATGCCACGGATTGGCGGCAAATAGAAACTTAAAATTCGGCAGCAAAGCGGCGGCGGGCGGCACTGAGGCGAGCAAAACGGCTGCTAATAAGCTGACGATAATGAAAACAGCCGAGGCCGGCGCGAAAGGAAAAAGCGTCAACCCCGAGAGCGCGCCTAAATGAATGCGGATGTACTCAAAAGAATTGCCGCCGGCCGGGCAATCCCCCCCGCCGCCAATAGACGCCAAGCACCAATTATGACCGGCGGAACCATCGGGATGGATCATCGAAAACACACCGAACAACGAGGCCAAGACGGCTCCGACAAATAAGATTGATACCAGCGCAATTCTCATAAATTTATTTTTTCTTTGAAAGCCGGTAAACCTTGAGAAGTTCCGAGGTGGCCTTTTTATCGTGACCCGACTTTATCTGCGTGGCGGCGTGCGTCAAAAGATGGTTCTCCAAAAGAATATCCTCGATGCCGGAAAGCGCCTTTTTGACCGCCGATGACTGCACGATGATATCTATGCAGTATTTTTCGGACTCAATCATTTTTTCGAGTCCAGCCACCTGGCCTTTTATGATTTTAAGCCGGCGAAGCGCGCCCTTTTTAACCATGGGGTTCATATAATTGCAATGATACCCCACCAGGGTATGCGTCGTCAAATGGCCAGGCGGCGATCAACGGAAAGATCCGCATGAACCGGGCGTATTGCGTGATTACTGATTTGTTCCAGCGCAAAACTTATTATGCAGCCAGGCCACCAACCAAGCGCCTACGTAGGTATAAACGAAGACCTGTCCCAACCCAACCATAAAACCAACCAGGGTGATTTCAACATCGCCGGCAAATTTATCAACATTCACCAAATGAACCAGCCAACCGAAAAGTTGAAGCGCGAAATCCGGCCATAGGGCGACGAATATGGCGCAAACAACATAGATTATGGCCATCACACCTCCGGCCGCCAACGCAAAACTGCCCCTATTGATCTGACAATAATGTTTTAAGTCGTTCATAGATTCAAGTAAAAATTAATTTTAATTTCAAGTCTCGACCTTTCAACTTCATTATACCCCCGGGGGGTATACTAGCAAATCAATCTGTGGATAAATAAAAATTGCCGAACTGGCCGGTTAGCGGGCGCGGAAAAGATCTTGTTGTCTCGCGTACCCTTTGTCCCGCATCAATTTATAGTGTCGGGCTGCTGGGAATTTCACTGCTCGCCGCCCTAACGGGCGCTGCGCTTGGGAACCCAGCGGTTCCCAACTTCCGCCACGGGAAAACGGGAGTTTTCCCGACCCCTTTCACGGTTCAATTCCCAACATAATTTATATTTCAATAATTTGGTCGGGCTGCTGGGAATTGAACCCAGTCCTCACGCACCCGAAGCGTGTATACTGCCGGTATACTACAGCCCGAATAACTTATTTAACATAGCGCGTTTTCATATAAATTGCCAATCACTGGACAAATTAATTCATATTAGTTAATATAAGGTTGTTCCTGTCCCGGTATTATGAGGCGATGATTAGGAGGCCGACCACATGACCACGCCAACCGAGATTAGGGCTCTGCTGTTCGATATTGATGGTTCCATCATGCCCCAGGGCGGACCAATAGATCCCAGGATTGCCACCGTGTTCCGGGAATTGAGAAAACTCGGCTTGCCTATGGGTCCGGCCACCGGTAAAAATGCCGACTATGCCCGAGGATTGGGCACCGGCATCGGGATTCACTGGGACCACATTTCCGCCGAGTCGGGCGCGCAATCGCTGCGCTTGATCTCCATGGAGCCGGTGCCTGTCTGGGAACAGCGGGACAACCTGGGAATTGGAATAGAACACCTGGTTCTGTTCCAGAAAATCATCCAACTTGATACGTTAGCCAGAACCTTTCTGTGCCGTAATGCCGAACGACGCTTTCGGCCGGAGCTCAAAGAAGGCATCATCTCGCTCTTCCCGGGCGGAACCAACATCGAGGAGTCGAAAGAATGGTTGGCTTTCTTTACTGGTGTCATACAAAATCATGACCTGCGCCTAACCCTTAAGCGGCATAGCGACGGCTGCATCGACGTGGTACCCATGGGAATCAACAAGCGCCTGGGTGTCATGGAGGTATGCTGG
>CAYHSY010000048.1:0-5974 GCA_964359435.1 uncultured Candidatus Saccharibacteria bacterium | reverse complement strand
AGAGTATATCCGGAATTCGTAGAAAGGCGTGTTTGGTCAACCAATCATGGCTATGCCGGTACCATTGACGCGCTCGGCGCGATTGGCGGGAAAATCGGCGTCCTGGACATCAAAACCTCCCAATCTATTTATCGGGATTACAATCTCCAAACCTCCGCTTACATGAACATTCTGCAAAAAGCGGTTAAAAATCTGGAAACTCGGTGGATCCTGCGGATAGACCAGCAAAAGAACTGCCTGCGCTGCACTGCCACTCTTCGACCAAAAGGCGGACACAATAAAATCAGGGGCGGTTGGCACGGTTGTGCCGAAGATACCCATGTTTGGAGCGAGCTCCGCGGAATTACGGAAATCAAAGAACTGCCTGCTTGGGAAAACGATTTCGCCGCGTTTTTAAGCGCTAAAAAATTGTGGGAATGGGAAAATGAGGAATGGTTGGGTCGAATTTAAGTCCTTAAACGCGACAACGTTTCTGCCTCCACTATCTCCCGGGACATTCCGTAGGCCTTTCGGGAAAGCTCGCGCAACGCCTCCCTGATTTCGGGGTTACCCAGCTCCGTATTGATGGTTTTAACGGAAAACGGAGGGGTTGTGGCGCCACCGATCAAAAGCTTAGCATAAGCATAGCGATTATCAACGTTTAACAGATCGTTGCGATCAAAAACCGGCGCGAACTGTTTTTCCAAAAACTCGGCGTCTTCGGCCCCGACCCTGAAAGCTACAATTGACCCTACGTTTCCAAACACAGCGCCCTTAATTTTATCCGTCAATTGGGTTATATATTGATGCGCAATTGTTAGATTCAGACGATACTTCCTTGCCTCGGAAAGAATGGTGGCAATAGAATCAGTGGTAAAATTTTGAAACTCATCTATATACAGAAAACAATCCCGGCGTTGATCCTGCGGCATATCAACTCTTGAAAGCGCGGCCATTAACAATTTACCAACCACAATCATGCCCAATAAATTGGCGTTCAAATCCCCTATCCTGCCCTTCGATAAATTAACCAATAAAATCTTACCTTCATCCAATATTTGCCTAAAATTAAAAGCCGAATTAACTTGAGCAATGATAGGCCTCACATAGTCGTTGGCAATAAAATTGTTGAATTTTGAAGTTACATAGGGCGTAATATTTTGAAGCGAGGCCTCCCCCCCGGCCTTAGTCGCCTCCTTTTCCCAAAAATCGACGACAATAGGATTGCTTATTCTGGCCAATTTTCTCCTCCGGAATTCCGCGTCGGTAAAAATCCTGGGCACCTCCGTGAGCGTTGCTGGCTCATTAGCCGCGTCTTCCATCAGAAGCAATAAGGCGTTTCTCATATATTGCTCGAACATGGGGCCGCCGGTAGTCTTTAAATCGTATAACTTATCAAAAATATTGAGAAATTCGTTGACAATAAAGGTCTTTTGCTCCGGATAACGAGGGTCGTATTCGAGCATGTTGAGTCCTATCGGATAAACACGATCACCCGGATCAAAAACAATCACGTCAGTCAGCCGTTCTTTCGGAATATTGCCCAAAATAGCGCTAATCAAATCACCGTGAGGATCTATTACCGCGACACCTTTGCCGTTTTTAATGTCCTGCGTAGCCAAGTGTTGTAAAAATCCGGATTTACCAGTACCCGTCTGACCAATGGTATAGATATGACGCCGCCGGTCATCGTCATTTAAATATACCGGCCTAACTTCGCCTCTAAAAACGCTTTCGGCAATAAGCGTGCCGTTTTTTGGTAAAGTAACAGGTGGCGGTGCTTCGCGCGATCTAACAGTCGACACTCTGGGCGTCGCATTTTCACGCGTCGGAAAATGAAAAATGCTTGCGATTTCGTCGGCATTTAAAATCATGGCATCGCCGCCGCTAAACTCTCTGAAAATAAATTTAAATAAATCTGATTTGGAATCACGCAAATTGGCAGCTTTAAATTCATTGCGCAAAGGCGCGCCGAATTGAGAAAAAGAATTTACCAAGCCGTCTAAAAGCTCTGAAGTCCGATAAGGCGTGGGTGTCGATGCCACCAAACGGACATTGACGGCATAAAGCGGTTTGGATAATTTTTGTTCCAAAACTTTTATCCCCTCTTGGTCCAGCTGCGGCGGCAAAGGCGCCATACCAGGTAACGGTGGAGGAAGTGGTTTGGGCTTAAAAGTAAACAATTTTTTAAGCTCGCTGCTCATTAACTTTGAAAGTTCCTCGCCCCTTCTGAGTTTTTCCAAATACTTAGAAATATGTTTTTTGGCCCCTTTATAGACCGGCCTCACGACAACTTGCATGGCCAGCCCCTCTCCCACAGCGTTAATTTTCGTAAAATTACTCAAAATCAAACCAAAAGTATCCAATTGCGCATCTGCATAGGTTCGGATTGGTAAAACATAGTCCTGCTTCAAACGCAACGCAGCCATAGCGACTGAGCCATGCGGATTAAAAATAGTATAATCCTCTGATGCCAAATCGGCCTGCGCTCCAGGCCACAAACCCTCAATTTCTCTGATAGCAAACGCGGTATTTTTCCTGGGAATAGCCAAATAAAAGTTGATATCCTCACCGACGCTATGCACCGCCAATTCCAATGAAAAAGATGCCTGCGATCGGGCCAAAACGCTAAACAACTGTGATGACTTGGTAATTTCAGCCAACGGATCCCTTTTTTCTTCGGTTTTGTCGCGGCTGTCCCGCGCCGGCAACCTCACGCGGAGCAAAACGGCATCCAAATCTTTCTTTAAACGTCGGTGCCTGACGATTTTAATCAGCCAAAACGCGCCTATTATCAAAGCGCCCGACAAGGCCAAACTTATACTGAAAAGGAGCGGGGACATGAATAGAACCTGGATTTATTGTGGGAAAATACCTCGCTGTTTCATTATATCGTGAAACTTACCGGTTAGAGAGTCATGGAAAATGTCCAGAATCAAAGCCCCTCGTTTTTTCGCCTCGTTAGTGGCGGCGATCAGATCGCCATCATGCCACAACTTATCGATAATATGCTCAACATACAAACGAATTTCAGGCGATTCTTCAGCGGCGTAATCCGACAGTACAGTCCCGGAAAGCGGCCCAATCGGTTCTTTGGGCGTTTCTTTGGGGACGCCTTCGGCTAAGGACTTGCGAATAATTTCACGGTTCGCCATACCCTCATGTTTACCCGACAAAATCTCAACCGAAAGACGATTGATTTCCGCCTCCAAGGCAGGATGTAATTCTTGTTTTCCTTCCATTATATAAGTATACCCTACCGGCCCCCGGCTTTCAAAATTTTTTCCGCCTCCTTAAAATCTTCGGGATAACCGATCGGCACCCAAAAATCAGTCTTCACCACCGCTATCGGGGAATTTTTAGCCAATTGATTAATCATGTCGGTAACGTAGTATTCACCGTTTGAGTGTTGGGGTGCGGTATATTCAAAAATCCGATCATCCAAAACGTGAACGCCCACATTGACTAAATTCGTCTTCGGTTTCTCCGGCTTTTCCACGATTTCACGCAATGTACCATTAACATTTAGTTGTAAAACACCAAAACGCTCCGGATGGTCAGCGGCTTTCGCCACTATCGCCAAATCATGCCCGGCCGCCTCAAGCACCGCGGCACGCGAATGCATATCATCGGAAAAAAGCAAAATAAATTTCTCTCCCTTCAAATACGGCTTCGCCAATTCCAGCGCCCTAGCGGTTCCACTGCATTCATCCTGCCACAAAATACGCACGGGCAAATCCGGATGATGGGCTTTCATATGCTCCACGATTTGATCCCCTAAATAATGAACGACTATAATAACCTCCGAGATGTCTTTGGGAAGGAGGGCTAGAGTATGGTCCAGGAGCGTCTTGCCCGCTACTTTCAATAACGGCTTTGGGGTGCTGGCGGTCAGGGGCATCATCCGCTTGCCTCGTCCGGCGGCTAAAATAACTACTTTCATATCTATAATATAACCTATCCGTGCCTAAATTCCGTCACATCCCCGTCTTGAAATATATACTCCTTACCCTCGGTGCGGATCCACCCTTTTTGCCTTGCCGCAGCCCATGAACTGGCCTCTAATAATTTTTGCCAGTTAATCACTTCGGCGCGGATAAATTTATGTTCAAAATCCGTATGTATCGCTCCGGCCGCCTGCGGCGCCTTACTGCCCGTCTCAATTGTCCAAGCTCTGGTTTCATCTTCGCCTGTCGTAAAAAAACTCATCAACCCCAAAATCTTATAGGCCTCCTTGATTAAGTCCGCGACATTTGTCGCCAAGCCCAAATCCGCCACGATATAAGTCGCGCCCAACACCCGTATTTTATCTTTTAATTCCTCGGAAGCATCCTCCGGTTTGCCGTTCAAGAGATATATCTGCGGCTTGGCGGTCAAAAGTTGCAATCCTTTTATAGCCGGCTCGTTTTTTAATAACTGGAGCATTTCACCCCTCACCAGCATTTCTTTAGCTTTTTCCAAAACCTCAACTTCTTTAATGGCTTCTTTTTTACCACCTCTGGCCTCGGCAGAAGCGCTGTCAAGCCTCTTATCCACAGTCTCCGTGTCCTTCAAAATCAATTCAGTATTGATAATTTCCAAGTCGCGAATCGGATCCACGGAATTTTCCACATGAATAATTTCCCCGCCTTGGAAAATGCGTAAAACCTCGACGATCGCTGAGCACTCGCGGATATGGGATAAGAATTTATTACCCAACCCCTCCCCCGTTGACGCACCCTTAACCAAGCCGGCTATATCATAAAATTCCACTACAGCCGGAATTTTCTTAGACGACTTGCTCATCGCCGCGAGTTTATCCACCCGTTCATCCGGCACCGGCACTATACCCACATTGGGGTCAATGGTGCAAAACGGGTAATTAGCGATGTTTACGTCGTTTTTGGTGACAATTTTGAACAATGTGGACTTGCCCACATTAGGGAGCCCCACTATGCCGATGGATAGTTTCATTGAATCCAATTTTCGGAAGTCGGACTTCCGAAATATTAAAATATCATTTATATTATAATATATGAAAAGAATCAAACCCGCCACTGGCGAAATATATCACGCATATAATAGGGGCGTAGAAAAAAGAGTAGTCTTTTTAGAAAATTTTGATTATCTAAGATTTATACACGATCTTTATGAATTTAATGACAGTGATCCATCGCCGAAATTATATATACCGGCTCAATTTTCGGAAGTCCGACTTCCGAAAATTATGGAAAATATGGAGAAAAAACCTAGGAAACTTTTAGTTGAAATTTTGGCTTTTTGCTTAATGCCGAATCACTTTCACATTCTACTTAAACAAAAAATTGATGGTGGTATATCCCAATTTATGCAGAAACTTGGTACCGGATACACAAATTATTTTAATCAAAAATATACGCGGGTGGGCTCTCTATTTCAAGGAAAGTATAAAGCAGTCCATATCGTACAAGAAAATCATTTTTTACATCTCCCCTATTATATACACCTCAATCCTCTTGATTTAGTGACTCCAGAATGGCGCGATCGAAAAATCAAAAATCTAGACGAATCACTTAATTTCCTAAAAAAATACAAGTGGTCCAGTTACCTAGACTATATAGGTATTAAAAATTTCCCCTCTATTACACAAAGAGATTTTTTATTGAAATTTTTTGATGACCACAAGAATTACCAGGTAGAAATAACGAAATGGCTTAAAGAACTAAATTTAGATCAAATAAACGATCTCATTCTGGAATAATAACTTTATTTTCGGAAGTCCGACTTCCGAAAGTTATAAAATATCTTAATCTTTTCTCCGCCCACTCCCTACCAGCATATCCTACACCAATCCGGGGACCGCGCGCAATCTGTGACTTCCGAACAACTACTCCCCTATCCTCCAACCATAAACCGGATTCCAGCTTGACCTGCTTTCTATTATATATACGGTTTATGCCCATAAATTTAGTCAATTTAGCCGGACCGCTTATATCCCCGGCGCCCCGTATCAAAATCGCCGCCGGATAACCCTTCT
>CAYHSY010000047.1:0-6117 GCA_964359435.1 uncultured Candidatus Saccharibacteria bacterium | reverse complement strand
AAGCCCTTCCCCGAAACGGACATGAAAGAAAAATTGCAATGGGAAAAGGAACTCCTAGGGCTTTATGTTTCGGACCACCCATTGCGGATGCACTTGCCCAAACTGCAGGCCTTGAAGACCACGCCGGTTTTGGACGCCTTCAAAGAAAAATCCGAGTTAAATCGGTTATTTTTGGGCGGCATCGTGACTCGCGTGCAAAAAATTGTCACCAAAAAAGGCCAGCCGATGGCCTTCACCAAAATAGAAGACATGACCGGCACGATAGAGCTGATAGTTTTCCCCGAGACGCTCAACCGCACCAACGCCATCTGGCGGGAAGGCGCGGTGGTTTTAGTGGGCGGCAAGATGTCGTGGAAGGATAATGAGCCAAGGTTTATCGTGGACAACGGCCGAGAACTATAGCGTTGCGGCTAATTTATCAAACTACGGCGTTATCCCTCGTCGGAGTACCGCCGTGGGTACACCTCCTCGGGATGCCTTGTATTTTGATAAATTATCTTGCAACTTTCTAGCCGTCATTGCTTTGTCGCGGCTAATAACCTCGCAATGACTGCGTTTGGGCAAAATAAAAAGAAGGGCTTGATGAACCCTTCCGGATGTACTCCTAACTATTGAGCGCGTCGCGCCGATCAAAGTAGTCGAGGATCTCTTTGGCCGGCTCCAGATCGCCCTGGGCGCAATATGCGACGAGCTTCGCCATCTCTCTTTCCAATTCCTGGAGCGGAGTAGTCCGGGCGCCAATAGTGCTCTGAGACCCCAGACCAGGCACCGTCCAACCGCGGGCATATCTGAGATTGGCCGTCGCGGCGTACACGGCCAAACAACCCGATCTTTCACGCAGTGCCTGGCTCACGTTTTCGCACATCGCGCGGACTATGTGCCACGGCGAAGAAACAATGATCAGCCGGTCGATGGCGTATTGGTCACACCGTTCCACTACGGCTTCGGCCTCAGTGTGCGTATGGTAATACTTCCGCTGATACTCGTCATGACCCAGGCGTAGAATTTCAATCTTATCCAATGGCACGCCGCGCTCATGAAGAAGCCGCGACCATTCGCGCCAACCGGAGTGGATCATCTGCGCGTCCGGACTAGAAGGTTCGTCATCCTGCATGACCGGGGTGCCATATTGACCCTTGTATTTCCGGCCCAGATCCAGGATCACGACCCTATCCACCTCGCCGTCGCGATAAAGCTCGGCGCCACGCTCGATGTTTCCCAACTGGTCACTCGGCGAAAGCACAATGTTTCCCAGCTGATCAACCGACGAAAGCGCGTGGATGTATGCCACCGAACTCTTGTCCGCAGTCAGACGCCCAGGCAAATAGTCATGAGAAATGCGCAACGCGAGCCGCATCATCTCCAGCGCCGGGTTCTCGCCGAAGAAGCTGGACAATGATGACTCACCTGCCGTCGCGCCCCCCTTGAGTATCGGCCTGTAGTTGAGATCAAGAGGTACTTTCGGCGCCATATCGGGCACCCCGGGCACAGGAGCTGGCATCGCGTAATCCAGCGACCCATCTTTCCCCTGCACTCCCCCGTCTTCGCGTGTTTCCATCGTTCAACCTCCGATTGCGCTGTTAGGAAAATCACAACCATAATCGCGTCATTTTGCGTTACGAGCGCCCAAGCTGGTGCTTACGCAGCACGATGCGCGCCAATATGAGAAAATCGTGGTAATCGAATGCGCACAATGCATCGGCACCGGCGGCAATCAGGGCCCCATCATTCGCCCATTCATTGCGGCGAGCCACGCAGAGCGTGCCGGCGGCCTTGGCCGCCGAAACGCCGGACACGGAGTCCTCCACCGCGAGACAATTTGCCGGCTCCACGCCCAGGCGGCGCGCCGCCTCCAGATACACATCCGGCGCCGGCTTGTTGTTTTTCACTTCTTCCCCGGAGACGATTATCCGGAAGCACTCCATCGTCAGCGGAGAAAAACAACGCCGCAAACCACTCTCCACCATTGCCCGGGGTTGAGTCGAAGCGACAGCCAGAGAGGCGTTGTTGTCAGCCAGGAACCGAAACAAATCGCCAAATCCGTCCACCAAACGAAGGTTGTTTTCTCGCCAGGCGTGATACCGTGCTTGGATTTCTTCGTGGAAAAACCGGTCGTATCCATCGGGTAAAAGTTTATCTACCGGAACGACGCTGCTCAAGAACTCGCGATGCCCACGGGAAATGCCGTCGCGGATATACCGTTCTTTGGTAAGACAAATCCCCAGGGGTAGCAGGGCTTCACACCGAGCCAAGAAATGTCCGGGCTCGGTATCCACGATAACGCCGTCGTTGTCAAATATGAAACAAATACCATCAAAGCATTTGTCCATGATTCAAACCTCCCAATGAGTTTTCAAGGGGCCTACCCGTCCATTCCGGAATCTATTAGGACCATAAATGCTTTTATATATTATCAGTAATTGATTAAGACGTCAACCGTTGGCGGATCTTAAATAATTTTGTATATTAATTTCATATGGCGAACACACAAGACGAAAATAAACTCTCCAATATCCGGCATTCTTTGGCACACTTGCTGGCCGCCGCGGTTCTTGAAAAATTCCCGAACGCGGAGTTGGGCGTGGGGCCGGTGATTGAAAACGGTTTTTATTACGACTTCAAAATTGATCGCAATTTTACGCCCGATGACTTGACGGAGCTTGAGCAAACCATGCGCGGATTTATCGCAGCTAAACTCCCCTTTTCCGAGCATCAACTCACGCTGGCCGCACTAAAAAAATATCTCGCCGGCCAACCGTTTAAGAAAGAGCTCTATGATGATTTGAAAAAAGAAAAAGCCGAGATAACCTTTTACGCGACCGGCGATGTGTTTTTTGATCTCTGCCGGGGCGGACACGTAAAAAATACTTCCGAGATTCCGGCTGACGGCTTCAAGTTGGATACAATCGCCGGCGCTTATTGGAAGGGCAGTGAAAAAAATCCTCAACTCCAACGTATTTATGCCCTGGCATTCTCCGGCAAGAAAGAACTGGACGAGCACATCGCTCGCCGCGCGGAAGCGGAGAAGCGCGACCACCGCAAACTCGGTAAAGATTTGTCGCTATTTGCCCTCATCAACGAAATCGGCCCGGGCCTCCCCCTCTTCTATCCCAAGGGAGCACTGGTGCGCCGCTTGGTGGAAAATTATATTATTGAGCTCCAAGAAAGCCGCGGCTATGAGCCGATCTGGATCCCCCACATCACCAAAGGCGAGCTCTATAAAATCTCCGGCCATCTGGACAAATACGACGCTATGTACCCGCCTATGCGCTTGAAGGACGAGGCCGATTATTATTTGAAGCCCATGAACTGCCCGCACTTCATGATGCTTTATAAAACCAACGCCCATTCATACCGCGAACTCCCCATCCGCTGGACTACGACCACCACCAATTATCGCTACGAAAAAAGCGGCGAACTTTCCGGTCTCACGCGCGTGCGGTCTTTGACGCAAGACGACTGCCACGTGTTCGCCCGACCCGAGCAAATTGAGGGCGAAATAAATTTGATGCTGGACATGATCGCGGAGGTCTATAAAACCTTCGGCTTTAACGATTTCTGGGTGCGCATTTCTACGCATGACCCGAAAAATAAAGATAAATATATCGGGGATCCGAAAATTTGGAAGGAGGCCGAAGCGACGCTTGGGAAACTCATCCAAGCCCGCGGCTGGAAGCACGAGCTGGGCGTGGGTGAAGCGGCCTTCTATGGCCCCAAACTGGATTTCATTTTTAAAGACGTTTTGGGGAGGGAGTGGCAGCTCTCCACCATTCAACTGGACATGAATTTGCCGGAACGTTTTGCCCTGGAATATATAGATGAGGGCGGCAAACCCGCAAGACCGGTAGTGATTCACCGGGCCATCCTTGGCTCAACCGAAAGATTTATGGGAATTATAATTGAACATTTCGGCGGCGACTTCCCCTTGTGGCTCGCGCCCATACAAGTGGCAATCCTCCCGGTCGCGGAAGCACATGTTGAGTATGCCAAAAAAGTTATGGGTGACCTCAAAATGGCCGGCTTAAGGGGCGAGCTCAAAGCCGATAACCTGACGCTTGGCAAACGTATCCGGGAAGCAGAAATGCAAAAAATTCCCTATGTGCTGGTGGTTGGCGCCAAAGAGATGGAAGCCGTGACGGTCGCGGTTCGAAGCCGCAAAAACGGCGATTTGGGGACAAAGAAAACGAGTGACTTGACGGAAGCATTGAAAATGGAGGTTAGGGATAAAAAGTGAAATATCGGGATAAAAATACGAATGACCCGAAGCCGTGGCTCGGGGTCATTCAGATTTTGGTAAAGTCGCCGCAGGATGCGCGGGGTTCTCGAAGAACATCAGGTGATAGAGCTTACCGGCTTTGGTATAGAAAGAGAGAAAGATTTGACTTACCACCGACCCGCCCTTGTCGGCGAAAGTCAGATGGCGTTTGACGTGTCCACCCGGTTCAGCTTCTATCCATTCCGTAGAATAAACAGGCGGGATGTAAATCTTTCCTTCATGCCGGCTCTGTTGCTTTTGAACAATCACCCTCATAGCCACCCGCATTGCTACGCTATCGATGGTAACTCCCCACATCAGAAAAGCCGCCGGGCCATCAAAAAAACTTAGAGACCTGCCAACCAATTGATGATTCTCGCGAGCGCGATAGCCCAATATAATTCCTATATGCCGGCCGTGTTTGATTTCTTCGAGTGGCCGTATGCTGCTGCCAACCACAATGGTCCGGATAAAGATGCCTGGCGCTTCATCGCGCTGACGATTGTAATGAACAGCTAAACCGCCCAATGGTTCCCAAACCTCCGAGTTTCCAAAATCAGGAAAAACGATTTTTTCCATGACTCTACTCCCCCTTTATATCAATGAACTATTCAACCAAGCAATCTTTTGAAGATCTCTTGGAGCATAGGCGGATTCCCCTTGCCTAACATGCGCGCCATGGATTTGCCGACCAGAAATTGTAAAGCGGCGGACTTCCCCTGCTTATAATCCTCTACTGCCTTAGGATTAGCCGCGAGTACGGCTTTAGCAGTTTCTTCCAAAGCGACGGCATTGGATTCCTGTGCCAAACCCTCACGCTCAATGATGGCGCGCGGGTCAACGCCCTCCTCTTCCATTTTGCGCAAAATATCTTTCGCCGCGCGGCTGGAAATTTTATCTGCGGCGATAAGCACAATCAAATCGGCGAAATTCTCCGGCGTAATTTTTGATTCTCGGAGATCGGTCCCTTTCTCGTCTAAAAGCCCCCTGAAATCAGAAGTTAAATAGTTATAACATAGCAGGCGGGCGCGATCATTTTCACCACCGCTTTCAGTGCTTAATTCGGAAATCGCCGCCTCAAAATAATCCGCCCAGGCCTTGTCGGCCGTGAGTATGCCGGCTTGTTCCGGAGCAAGCCCCAATTCTTTAGCAAAACGCGCACGTTTTGCTTCCGGCAATTCCGGCAATTCGCGTTTGATCTTTTCAAAATCCCAGCCCAACTTTGAGAGTTGAAGCGGCGGCAAATCCGGCTCCGGAAAATAGCGGTAATCATGCGCCTCTTCTTTTTTGCGCTGAGAAACGGTTTTATTTTTGACGTCATCCCAACCGCGGGTTTCCTGGACGACTTTCCCGCCCTCATCCAACAGCGCGCTCTGACGCGCTATCTCATAAGCAATGGCGCCCTCAACCGCACGAAAAGAATTAAGGTTCTTGACCTCTACCTTAGTACCCCACGGAGCACCCTCCGGCGCGACCGAAATGTTGGCCTCCACGCGCATTTGTCCCTTTTCCATATCGGCACTGGAAGCATCCAGGTAACGCAAGATGCGCTGAAGCTCTTCCGCAAAAACGCGAGCCGCTGGGCCATCCTTAAAATCCGGTTCGGTAACAAGTTCCATCAAGGGCAGACCGGCGCGGTTGTAATCAACTAAGCTGGAATTTTGAATTTTGAATTTTGAATTTTGGCTCCCGACAACCTCCGATTCATCATTCTGACTTCTTAATTCGTGAACCAGCCGGCCTGCATCTTCTTCCAAGTGGATGCGGCGGATGCGGATGCCCAACAATTTGCCTTCACCGACGATCGGCTCGTCGTATTGAGAAATTTGATAACCCTTGGGAAGATCGGGGTAAAAATAGTT
>CAYHSY010000046.1:5105-6612 GCA_964359435.1 uncultured Candidatus Saccharibacteria bacterium | reverse complement strand
GCATAATAGCCGCTATACGATACCCGCTTACAACCGATATAACACTATTTTAATCGATTCATCAAAGTAAATCAAGTGTGTATAATAAAAACATGTGTAAAAATCCGGCATTTTTGTTGAGAATAGGATTGGCGATCACGTTTGTGTATGCCGCGGTGTCCGGTTTTCTGATGCCGAATGATTGGGTCGGTTTTTTTCCGGCATGGCTGACTTCTTTCATGCCCGCCTATCCAATGCTCTGGGGATTTGGCGTATTTGAAATCGTTATCGCCTTAGCCCTGATTTTTGATAAATACACTTATTGGGCCGCGCATATCTATACCCTGACCATGGTAGGCATCGTGGCTTTCAATCCCGGCGCCCTCATCGTCACTTTCCGCGATATCGGCCTGGCATTCGCGGCCGCGGCCTTGGCAACGCTGGCGAAAAGATAATCTCTTATTTACCAAAAATCCGGCGGTGGAGGTCGGCACGGAAGGCCGCGTCATAGCGGGCACGGACCAAAGTCGGCGCCAAGCTCCGGAACCGCGGCGCCTCATCCATTTTAAGAAACTCTTCAAAAGTTATAAGCCGGTTTTCTATCTTTTCACCGGCGTCCAGATGCGGCTCAGAGACCCGGCGGCTATCCTTAGCTATGAATGTGTAAATCATCCAAGCCATCCGGCCCATGGGACTGATTTTCAAAAATAATTCCCAGTTATCGGAGGCATGGCCGGTTTCTTCCAAGAATTCCCGTTTTCCGCACGCCAGCGGATCTTCCCCCCATTCGCAACGTCCGCCTGGCAATGACAAAAAATTTTCGGTTCGGGTCGGCTGTTGTTGGTCTTGAATTAAAATCTTTTCCCCAACCGTGGCTATAACATGCACGCTGTCTTGAGGTTTAACCCGTTCAAAAATGGCCTTGGAGCCGTCAAACATCTCTTGTTCCCACTGCCATATTTCAAAACAAACACCCTTAAAAACCAGTTTGGCCTGCGGCGGAATTTGGGGATCGGATTGGGACATATGGCTATATTATAACAAAAAAACCGCCGCGAGGAGCGACGGAGTAGCTAGTTGAACACAGCCGTGACCGCAGTTCAGAACTCTCCTCGGATTGGCTTATGTTCAATGATGGGTTCGGCGTGCTTCACGCAAGCCAACTTCTTGAACTTGGCAATCCACTCCTTTTCAGAACCAACCGGCACTCCGACCACGCAAACGACGTCTGATGAATTTGCTGCGTTCTTCATCGACAAACCAAAATCGCTAACCACCTTTGCTATTTCTGCACTAGTTGCGTCGGCCTTGAACTGAACTACGATCATCCCGCGAGCTTGCTTATTCATCTCAATCCTCCCAAACCTCCCAAGCCAACCAAACCCACAAAAAGCGTGCAAGTCCCTCCTTATCGCCTCGACGTTTCAGTCGGAGTACTGATTTTCCGACGCGCTACGCGCGGGGAAAATCTAGTGCGGTGAGGGAGGGATTATCACTACCTGCTCGCTGCGCCGCTTCGCGGCGGCTG
>CAYHSY010000046.1:0-5005 GCA_964359435.1 uncultured Candidatus Saccharibacteria bacterium | reverse complement strand
TTCAAATCCCTCCCTCATCCTCGCTCACTCTGTTCGCTGCGGTGAGGGAGGGATTATCACTACCTGCTCGCTGCGCCGCTTCGCGGCGGCTGCGCTTGGAAACCCTTCGGTTTCCAGCTTCCGGCACGGGAAAACAACTGTTTTCCCGACCCCTTTCGTGTTCAAATCCCTCCCTCATCCTCGCTCACTCTGTTCGCTGCGGTGAGGGAGGGATTTGAACCCTCGCGCCGGGTTTACCCCGACCTAGGAGATTAGCAATCTCCCCCCTTCAGCCTCTTGGGTACCTCACCGTTTGTCTTTATATATTAACTTTTTCCTGTCATTAAAGCAAACACCGTAATTAAAAAACAACGCTGCGCGTCTCAACCTTGCCAATCTATCCGATCGGGCAAATTGGCAAGGTTGACCTCGACATGTTAACCTATGATAAGATGACGATCCGCGATTGTATAAAAATATAAATTAATAAACTCCTTAAATCTATGAAAGGGGATTTGAGCTGGCTGATTTTACAGATGCTGCAATTAGGGATTGATACGGCACATGACATCTCTGATTGGACTATACAGCACGGCAAGACAGGTTGGTATGCCAGAAGAAAGGGACGGCACGTACAGCTCCCGGAGAGACCGACATTTCTTAAAAACGCCATAAATCAAATAGAATTAAGACAGCAATTTAGTTGCTTGTTAAGTAAATTAAAAAATCAAGGATTGGTAGCCAAGGGGCCTGGTAAAAAATGGTTGTTATCTAAAGCTGGTCTTGGAAAATTAAAATATTTCCGAGGGCGAATAAAAATCCATTATTCTCTGGAGGTTGGCGATGAACTAAAAATTATCGTTTTCGATATACCCGAAAAGTTAGCTGTTTGGCGTAAATGGATAAGAAGCGTCTTAAAAAATCTAGGGTTCACAATGATACAGAAGAGTGTTTGGTTGGGTAAAAATATTTTACCCGAAGAATTTATAAAGGATCTGCGTAAAAACGAGCTAATAAAGTTTGTGGAGATTTTCGCCATAACCAAAAGCGGCACGCTGAAACAAATCGGATAAGCATTACACAACCTTGCCGATCTGTCCGATCGGACAGATTGGCAAGGTTGTGAGATTGCGTGCTTTATTACTAAACTATGTCAAAATTTTTCAATATTCTGGCGCCGGTATACGAAAAACTACATCCGGGTGCCAAAACAACTTTCAATAAGATCCATCAAATCGGGGATTTCCGCGCCTCAGACATCGTCGTCGACGTGGGCGGTGGGACGGGCCGGATCGCCCAATTTTTCATAGGCAAAGTAGCTAGGATAGTTGTAGTCGATGTTTCAGAGAAAATGCTATCACAATGCCGGAAAAAACATCCCGAATTGGCGTGCATGGCCGGGACCGGCGAAAACATCCCACTTCCAAATGAAAGCGCGGATAAGATTATCTTGGTTGACGCCTTTCATCACATGGCGGATCATCCCCAGGTTATCCGGGAAATCAAGCGCGTGCTCAGAAGCGGCGGAACCGCAATCATTGCCGAATTTAATCCCGCGACCATTGGCGGAAAATTGATCGGGGTTTTTGAGGGCTTGTTAAGATTCGACAGTATTTTTTACAAACCTCAATCTCTGGCCGACATGTTCGCCGCTCAAAATTTTAACATCGAAATCTTTGACGAAAGGAAGCGTGATTATTATATTGTAGCCAGAAAATAAAAGACCGGGCTGGGGTTTCCGGCTCGGCTGATGCGCTCACTTCTTTTTCTGCGGGGGATGCGCGACGACGCGGTTTTCCGCGTCAAGCTCCAGAGGTTCTTTGACTATCAGGATGATGCCGCCGGAGGACATAAGCCATTCGGCTTTCCACGCAGAGTTCTCGATGGGGATATACCATTTCATCGCTCTACCATTCACTTCACCCAGCGAAAAGTCATTTTCGCGGGCGAAGGCCTTATAGAAAATCACCTTGCCGTCGGTCGGAGAAAGGACATAGAGATGGGCGGCCGGAGGGATTTCCCGCTCCGCGACGGCACCGCCTTCCTGGGCCTCAACCGAAGGAACCAAAGAGAACGCGATGGCTAGAGAAAACAAACCCACGAAGGAGATGGACACGAGGACGATGACCAGAACGAGATGACTCTTCTTCATGCGAAGAACTCCCAAGCAAATCGCCGCTGAAAGCCCCGCGGCCGGGCCCCCGAAGAACATCCCTAAATATACAGCTTTTTGACTCCTGATTGCAAGTAGGGTAGAATACATGCATATGAAACGCCCACCGGTTGTCGTGGTCATGGGACACGTGGACCACGGAAAAACCAGTTTGCTGGATTATATTCGGAAGACCACCATCGCGGCCAAAGAAGCCGGAGGTATTACACAATCCGTCGGAGCATACGAGATTGAACACGGCGGTCAGAAAATCACCTTCATTGACACGCCCGGCCATGAGGCATTTGCCAAAATGCGCGCGAGAGGCGCAAACATTGCCGACCTCGCCATCCTGGTCGTCGCCGCAACCGACAATGTGCAGAACCAGACCAAAGAAGCCATCAAAGTTTTAACCGAAACCAAAACGCCGTTCATAGTCGCCATCAACAAAATTGATAAAGCCAATCAATCCAACATTGAAGCTGTCAAACAGGAGCTGATGAAAGAAGGCGTCCTTTTGGAAGGGTATGGCGGGAGCGTGAGCTGGCAAGGGGTTTCCGCTAAAACCGGCGAGGGCATCAATGAACTACTGGACGTGATTCTACTGGCCGCGGACGTGGAGGGCTTGGAATATGACCCGGCGGCGCCGGCAGGGGGATATATATTGGAAAGCCAGCTCGACAACAGGCGCGGCATCATCGCGGACGTCATTGTGAAAAACGGCGTACTCCGGGCGGGTGATTATATAACCGCCGGAAACACTTCGGGCAAAATCAAGATATTGGAAAGTTTTTTGGGCACGCGAGTGGAAGAGCTCACGCCATCCGCACCGGCTGTGATCTTCGGTTTTGAGCACCTGCCGGAAATCGGCGCGGAATTCCATACCGGCAAAACCGAACTCGAAGCGGCAACGCCGCACGTGGCCGTGAGGGCTAAGGCGGCGCGAGCGGCGAAAGAAGGGGAGGTCATCATACCCTTGATGCTCAAAGCGGATTTGGGCGGATCGCTGGAAGCGCTGAATGCCGTGACGAAAGGCATAACCACACCGGCCAATATACATATTGAAATTATAGAGGCATCGGTTGGTGATGTAACGGACGGCGACGTCAAGGCGGCCATCGCCTATGGCGCGGCGATTCTCGCCTTCCGTTCCAAAATCACCAAACCGGCGGTCACGCTCGCAACAGCCCAAATTGTAAATATTATACAATCCGATATTATTTATGATCTCTTGAAAGCCGTGCAAGAGATGGTTGCCACAGGCACCACCCTTAAAGCGCTGGGGGAACTCCAAATCCTCGCCGTCTTCGGCAAAAAAAGCGGGCATCAAATCATCGGCGGCAAGGTCTTGGAAGGCGAAATCAGGAATGGCGGGACGGTAGACGTTGAACGCCTTGAAAAAGTTGTCGGCAAAGGACGTATTATCAACCTGCAATCGCAAAAACGCGACGCGGCGCGCGTTTTAGCCGGCAATGAATGTGGAATGTTGTTCAGCTCCGAGGCAGTCGTACAGATTGGGGATAAATTAATCGCACGCGCATGAAGTTCCACAGGCCGGAAAGAATGGGGCATTTATTCAGGAAAGAACTGGGAGAAATGCTACTTCGTGAATTTGAGTTTGCCGGAGCGCTCATCACCCTTACGGAAGTCGAAGTGTCGGAGGACTTGGCCCATGCCAAGGCCAAAATCAGCGTGATGCCCCATAAGGCCGAAAAACCGGTTTTGGCCGCGCTCAAAAAAATGGCCGGGCATTTTCAGCACGAATTGAATCATAAACTTAACTTCAAACCCATGCCGCGGCTAATGTTTGTGTTAGACGAGGGCCTGGAACGCGCCGCGGCGATTGAAAAGGACTTGATTGAGATTGAAAAAGGGGTGAATAAATAAAGGAGCGAAGGATTTGCAGTTATCTACATTACCACTTATAATTTATTTGTGGGTATAAAATATGCCGTTAATGCAAATTTCTTTAAAAAATGGTCTCAAGCAATGGCCTATGTATTAGGATATCTTTATGCGGATGGCAGCTTAGAGGACGCAAGCTATTTGAGGGGTAAATATATAAGAGTTACCAGTATTGATAAATCCACAATTGAAAAGATAAAATCCGCCCTATCCTCTGGTCATGTTATAACAATTCGCCAGCCTCGTACTCCTAATAGCAAAATCAGTTATTCGTTAAGAATCGGGGACCATAATTTGTATGAAGATTTAATAAAACTGGGGCTTTATCCGAATAAATCTCTGACTGTAAAATTTCCGAAGTTGCCAAAAAAATATCTAAACGATTTCGTAAGGGGTTATTTTGACGGAGATGGCTGCGTGTATTTATGGAGAACTAAAAATATAAAGGGCAGCTTGATCATAAGGAAGCTCTCTACCATATTCACATCAGGAAGCAAAAAATTTCTAATAGGCTTGTTAAAACATCTAGGAAGCGCATTAGATTTAGATAGGCAAAAAATTTATACTAGCCATAGATCGATGCAATTATCGTTATCTACGTCTGATAGTATTAAATTATTTAAGTTTATGTATGGAAAAACACAACCCGAATCGTTCTTAAAACGAAAATTTAATATATATGTAGATTATTTTAAATTAAAAGATAGGGTTGATAAAAAGATCTTAAATATAATACAATATCTTAATTAAGGCCACGTGGTGAAGTAGTCTAACACTGCGGTCTGCAAAACCGCTATTCGTGGGTGCAAATCCCACCGTGGCCTCCAAAATATACGCCCGGGTGGCGAAATGGCATACGCACATCCCTTAAGAGGATGCGCCGCAAGGCTTGTGGGTTCGAGTCCCACCCCGGGCACCAAAATGGAACTTAGCGGTTGAGAACCAACCAAGGAGTGGGCGTGCCGTAGG
>CAYHSY010000045.1:0-7125 GCA_964359435.1 uncultured Candidatus Saccharibacteria bacterium | reverse complement strand
GCGGGTAAACATATCGCTTATAGTTTATCGCCTTAAAATGAAGTTGTAAAGCGGGCTTATTCTCCCTTTCGTAAAGGGAGGGAACCGCTTGCGGTGAGGGATTTTTTCTCCCTTTCGTAAAGGGAGGGAACCGCTTGCGGTGAGGGATTTTTTCTCCCTTTCGTAAAGGGAGTACCCGTAGGGGGAGGGATTTTTTCTCGCTAAAACCAGCAACGGCCTCCGATGGCCTGGGGGATGTCCCCAGCCCCCACACAGATGGGGCCGGTGCCGTTGGGGCCGGAACGATGCTCGCCCATCACGTACGACCCCGCCTCTCCAAACAGGTCGCGGTAATCGTCCACGTCCTCCAGGCGAAGATCATCCATGATGCAACGCCTGACCTCGGGGGGGACATGAGCTCCACCGGGTGCGCGGCATGGCACGTGGCGCACACACCCAGAACCTGCTTCTCATCGGGCATGACTGCCCTCCTTAAGAGGACACAACTCAAACAACACCCCACAGATTATGCGTATATTATACCATACTTTATCCCTTTCTGTCAATATCCGCTCCCAGGGCCCTTAGGCGCGTATCGAGGTCTTCATAGCCGCGGTCGATTTCTTCTATGCCATCGATTATAGTTTCCCCTTCAGCTACCAGCGCCGCGATGATGTGAGCAATGCCGGAACGCAAGTCGCGCACAGCAAGACGGCTCCCCTGCAAACGGCGCGGGCCGTGGATGATAGCGCTGTGCTTATATTGCAAACCATTGAAGCGGCACTGAAGTTCCCCCAAGCATTTGGAAAAGATTTTGATATCCGCGCCCATTTTGTTCAAATCCTCGGCATAACCAAAACGGTCTTCATAAATTGTCTCGTGGATAACCGAGGCGCCCGTGGCCTGCGTCAAAAGCACGGCGAACGGCTGCTGCCAGTCCGTCATAAAGCCCGGGTGCGTGTCGGTCTCAATTTCCGTCGCTTTCAAAGCATCTTCGGTGGCACGGAAAAACCTGATGCCGCTATCTTCCACCGTGTAATCCCCGCCGATGCGCCGCAAAGCGGAAAGGAACGTGATCAAGTGGTCCTGTTCCGCGCCTTTAACTAAGATGGTGCCGCCTGTCGCGACCGCGAGGCAGGCAAAAGACACGGCTTCGTTCCGGTCCGGCAAAACCGCATGGCTTGTGCCGCGCAACTTAGGAACGCCGTCAATATAAATAGTCCGGTGCGCGCCGATTTCAATAATCGCGCCCATCTTCTGAAGCATCTTTATAAGGCCGATAACCTCCGGCTCTTTGGCCGCGTTTTTGATGGTGGTGCGGCCTTTGGCGAGGGTCGCCGCCAAAATTATGTTTTCGGTCGCGCCGACGGACGGAAACTTTAAGGTGATTCGCGCGCCGCGGAGGCCGTTCGGGGCCTTGGCGACATATTTATCATCTTTAACGGCAATGTCCGCGCCCATGGCCCTTAACCCCATTAAATGCATGTCCACCGGGCGGGCGCCGATTTTATCACCGCCCAAGAACGGGATTTCCGCCTCGCCGGCGCGGACGAGGAGCGGCCCCAGCGCCAGAATGGGAATGCGGTTGCGGCGCGAAAGCGAAGCGACTTTGAAATTTTTTATTTCCGGCGTGTGCAGTTTCAAAACATGCCCGTCGCGGACGATTTCAGTGCCAAGGGTCTTGCAAAGCTCAGCGGTGATGGCCACATCGCCGATCGCCGGAGCATTTTTAAGTTCACACGGTTCGGACGTCAAAAGCGTCGCGATCATCATTTTGGTAGTCGCGTTTTTGGCGCCCGAAAGCGAAATTTCGCCTGTTAATTTTTTTCCGCCGCGAATAATGAATTGCATATTTTAGTATTTACATAATACCTCAAAATCCCGAAAAAATAAAATCCCGGAGGCCTAGACCTCCGGGACGCGCCTGTCGGCGTCGGTGAGTTGTTTGCCGCACTGGTCACAGAAATTGCCACTGCAACAGTAGCCGACAATAAAATGATAGATGTCCTCGCACACGCCCTCTTCTATGGTCGGCACCGAATGGAGTTGATACCTGAGCATCCCCCGACGCTCTTTCGTCGTATCGGGGAGCGGCATCTCCGCACCACAATGCTTACAGAAATTGCCGTATTGGCAGGTCGTCTTTCGACATTCCGGATTCGGACATTGCCGATCGGAAAGCGGCATGGCTCCACCTCCTAATGATGGTGTCCCTCCGAGTGGTCGCCGCAACAACCGTGACCGGAGGTATCCCGGTGAATCGGCTCATTGGACGGCGGGCCGAAAGGGTTCTCGCTGGTGAGCCAGATCGTCAAAGCGGCACATACCGCCATCATGAAACCGACGAGGCACATCGCCGCCAAAGGATGTGCCGTGACGAACACGCGGCACTCCATATCCAAGAGATAAGCGGCCCCCAAGATGACCATGAACACACCAAACAGCGGTACGGCAAACTTCAACTTCTGCATGGCTTCCTCCTCGGACAACAATCCCAAAGAACACGCCCTTATCCTAACCTGTCTACAATAAAAAAACAACCACCCCCCCCTCTTCTCCCACTCGGTTTTTAATGTTTTCCAACACAAAGGGGGCGGTAGCGCCGCCCCCTCCGACCCACCCCTCTCCACGGTTATCGAAACTAACGTTTCGCCCGATGTGGAATCGCTTCGCTCCTTAGAAACCGTCGGTTTCTAAACGCCCCGTGGTGCGGGGCTATTTCCTCCACGGGGAGAGCGACCACACGCTCTCCCCGACCCCCTCTTCTCCCGCAATGTGCAAAAATAAACAATCCCGCCGTTGGCGGGATTGTTTCTTATCTTTTTGCCCATTGCGGGCTTTTTCTGGCTTTTTTGAGACCGGGTTTTTTGCGTTCCACTTCGCGGGCATCGCGAGTCAGGAAACCCGACTTCCGTAGACGCTTCCGATAATCCTCGTTCATTTTCACCAAGGCGCGCGCCAGACCATGGCGCACCGCCTCCGATTGCGCGGTCAATCCGCCGCCATAAACTTTAACCGAAAAAGAAATGGCATCGCTCAAATTAAGCACCTTAACCGGAGACGTCGCCGAGGCGCGCTGGCGGCCGGTTACAAAATACTCGTTCACCGGACGGCCATTAACCACGGCCTCGCCTTTTTTATCCGCCTGCACGCGCACACGGGCAACCGCGGTCTTGCGGCTGCCGCGCGCTTCTATATACCGCGACGGCTTAACTTTCACTTCTTCTATTTTTTTGGATTTTGTCGGGGTCATATTACTTCTCGATCTTCAGCATATTTAATCTTTTGGCGCGGATAAAATTACGGGGCAACATATTTTCCACCGTTTCACGAAGCACGCGTTCCGGCGATCGGGCCCAACGCTGTTCCAACGTCTTTTCACGCAGGTGGCCCATGTAACCGGTATGGCGATAACGAATGTCCTTCTTCATTTTGGAGGCATCCATACTCAACTGTGAAACATTTTTAACCACCACACGATCATTGCCAATTTTATTTGGCACGTAGTCGGCGTTCTTTTTGCCTTGCAAAATCACAGCTATCTCGGAAGCCAATCGGCCAAGGCGTTTATTTTTTGCATCAATGACGTATTCCATAATTTTAAACAAATTCAATGGTCGCGGTACGGGCGCCGTCGCGCTTTCTGAAACCGGACTCTTTGACAATCCGCAGATAGCCACCCTTTCTTTCCGCATACTTGGGGCCAAGCTCGTGATACAACTTCATGGCGGCCTTTTCAGGCAACCGGCTTAAAAGCAAACGAAGGTCGGTGAGTTTTTTGCGCTTGGCAATGGTCACCAGTCTTTCCACAATGGGACGCAACTCGCGCGCCCGGATATCGGTTGTGGAGATCCGCTCGCGCATAATAAGCTGGCTGGCTAAAATCCTAATAAAGTGCCGGCGCGGCCCCGTCTTTCTATGAAATTTTCGTTTTATATTTAACATGACAGTGAATCAAGGAAACAAGAAGGCAATGAAGCAATCTGTCCGTCCCGTATCTTATTATTTTGCTTTTTTGCTTTTTTGCTTTTTTGCTTTGTCGCTTTCCGCTTCAACCGGTTCGGCTTCTTTTACCGTCACGGCCGATATTTTAGTGAAATGATCCTGCAATATATTGGAAGATTTCCTCAAAGCGGCGGAGGGCGTAAGCGAGCCGTCGGTTTCAATGACCAGACGCAATAAATTATAGTCCGTGCGTTCGCCAACGCGCATGTTTTCAACAGTAAAGCTTACCTTTGTAACCGGAGTAAACATGGCATCCAAAGCAATGACGCCGATAGGCAGCTTTTCCATTTTACGGGCTTCAACCGGCACATAACCCAAACCGCGTTCCACAGTAAGCTCTATCTCTAATTCCGCGCTTTTGGTGGAGATAGTCGCTATATGGGCCTCCGGGGTAATGACCTCAACATTTGAATTTATTTCAATGTCGGCCGCCGTGACCGCGCCCTCACCCTTCTTTTTTAAAGTTAAAATCTGGGGCTCATCCACATGTACCCGGAAACGGACTTTTTTTAGATTCAGACATATTTCTACGACATCCTCAAGAACATTAGGGATGGTTGTGAATTCATGGCCAATGCCCTTGATCTTTACCTGCGTGATGGCGGCGCCGGGAATGGAAGACAAAAGCACCCGGCGCAAAGCTGTGCCGATAGTCAAACCATAGCCGGTATAAAGACCCTCAATTTCGAAAACACCGCTGCCACCCTCCTCCGAGATCGTTTTAATTTGTACGGAATCGCTTAAATAGGCGAATTTCATATAATAAAGCTATTATATATTATTTTGAATAATAGTCAACAACTAAGTGGGTGTCGAACGGCGTTTCAAAATCTTTAGGCGCGGAACGCACTTTGCCCTCCAATTTTTCTTTATCAAGTTCCAGCCATACCGGCGCTTCATATTTTTTGACGCGCTCGGCAAGATCTTTAAAAGCCGGGTGGTCTTTCGACTCCTTCCTTATAGAAATTATATCACCAATGCGTACCAAATAAGACGGGATATCCACCCGACGACCGTTCACGGCCACATGCCCATGGCCCACTAATTGGCGCGCCACGGAGCGCGATAAGGCAAAACCGAGACGGTAAACCACATTATCCAAGCGTGATTCCAGAAGAACCATGATCATCTGGCCGGTGACACCCGGATTTTTGGAGGCCCTTTCAACGATCTGGCGCATAGCCGCCTCACGGATGCCGTAACTGGCGCGGACGCGCTGTTTTTCGCGCAACTGCGAACTAAGTTCGCCCGGAGCTCTCTTGCGATCTTTGCCGTGGGCGCCCGGCGGATGCGGCACGCGAAGAGTTACGCATTTAGGCGAATTGCAACGCTGGGCTTTCAAAAAAAGCTTAGCGCCAAGCGATCTTTCTTTTTTCTCTTTGGTGTTAAACATATCGCTATTTTAAATTCTCCTGACCTTTTTTGGCCTGGGACCGTTATGCGGGATACCCGTCACATCTTTGATGGCTGTAATATTAAATCCTTGGTTGGCCAAAGAACGCACCGAGCTATCGCGTCCGCCACCGATGCCGGAAACAAAAACCTCCAAATTGACCGGACCGGATTTGCGGAGCTTTTCCGCCAAAGCCGCGACCACCTTAGAGGCCGCGAACGGCGTGGCCTTCTTAGGGCCGGCAAAACCCAGCGAACCGGCCGAAGCCCAAGCCACCACGTTGCCTTTTTCATCTGTGATACTCACAATCGTATTATTATACGAAGCGCGCACATAAGCCCGCCCCTTATCAAGACGCTTGGATGCCTCGCCTTTGCCGCCGGACTTCGCAATCTTTTCTTCCACGGCTTGACTGGACTTCATAGCTTGCTCAGTTGTTTCGCTCGCAACCTTTTTCTTACCCATTGTGGTGTTTTTTCTTGTTTTTTGATTATTTGAGTTCTACCTTCCTCTTACCGCTGCCGGCGGTCTTTCTGACGTTGCCGCGGACAGTGCGGGAATTGGTGCGGGTTCTCTGGCCCCTCGCCGGCAGATGGCGCGCGTGCCGGTTGCCCCGATAAGCGCCCATCTCTTTGAGCATCTGGATGTTTTGCCGCACATGCGTGCGCAACTCGCCTTCTATTTTTAGATGTTTTTCAATATATTCCTTGATCTTGCTAACTTCATCCGGAGTCAAATCCTTGGCGCGCTTATCAGGATCGATTTTAGTCGCGACCAAAATCTCTTTAGAACGGCTAAGACCCACGCCATAAATATAGGGCAGGGCATATTCAATCTTTTTACCATCCGGGATGTTAATACCGACAATACGCATACTTTATTTTATTTTATATTATAAATTACCCTTGCCTTTGTTTATGCTTGGGGATTTTGCAAGTAACATAAACGCGGCCCTTACGCCGCACCGTCTTGCAATTACTACAGATAGGTTTTACCGATGCCCTGACTTTCATCCCGCACTCAACGACAATCGTATTGTTTTAATCGTCGCAACTTACTTGAATAATAATTTTGATTTAATCCATGATGCCCACAATCAACAACCCATTAATCGTCGTTGAGTGCGGGATTCATAAATTATAATCTACGAGTAATTCTCCCGCGTGTTCCGTCATATGTCGTCGTTTCTATGATGACGCGATCGCCCGGCAAAATCTTTATATAATGTATGCGCATCTTGCCGGAAAGGTGCGCCAGCACTTCGCCTCCGGAGTCCAGACGAACCCGAAAATTAGCGGCCGGCAAGGCCTCTTCTACGCGGCCTTCTACACGCACCACATTCTTTTTGAGGGGCTTGCTAAACCTAGGCGGTAAATCACTCATGTATTAAGAACCCATCTTGAAAATAATTCCGGCCGCGATACCAGCCAATTTCGACTAGTACAAGAAACGACGACGCAGGTGTGTCCTCTGGACACTCCAAGGAGGAGTGACGCAGTAATAGCCGAAATTAGCTGTATCCCGAAGGGTTCCGGAGATTTTTCCGGAACGACATCGTTGCTCGTCGCTCATGTGCCTACCGGCACACATCGCTCCTCACGCCTCGTTTTCCGAAAAAATCTCTCGGAACGCGGCTCGGGAGTATTTTCAAGATGGGTTCTAACAATACTAGCAAAGCGGCTTCCAAAAGTCAATAGCAAACTAAAAACCGGTCCAGGCGGGACCGGCAGCTTATGGCTTCCGAATAT
>CAYHSY010000044.1:0-7208 GCA_964359435.1 uncultured Candidatus Saccharibacteria bacterium | reverse complement strand
GCCGGCATACCCAGGGCATCGCCTACCGCCACGCCCACAAACATCCCTATGATTTTGGAACGCACGCTAATCGCACGCATAACCAATCCTTTCGTATCACTGGATTGTCAAAGAAACAACTTACGTATTTTAACAGTAAATATGGTTTTTGATAAAGTATTATCCCTACCCCCAACCCCTTATAACTTATGTATATTCTATAGATAACTAGAATAAAGCCAGCGAACCTAATTCAAAATTGTTTACGCATACGCGATCGCGTATGCGTAAACATATGACGCGCGATATAAGATATAAAATTATTTGGGTTATAAAAAAACCGCGCGGCCCATGGGCAACGCGGGGTGCTGATTACTTTTTCTCGGCTTCGAACGCGGGGACAATGGCCAACCCTTCCGTCGAAACCATCCCTCTTTCAATTTTGACGAGCGTCGTTCCGGCCGGCAATGGCGCATCCAATTTGCATGCCAGTATCCGGCCACGGTGATCCTTCACAACCACGAAGTGCAGTTCCTGGCTACTGCCAGTCGCCAGGACTTCGTAAGGGCCGTGTTCGCGGATGTACTGTTTGAGAAGGTTGGCGGGCATGAGTTCGCCCACAGTTCCCAAGTATGCACCCCCGTACAACCCAATGCTCACGATGAAAACAACAACAAAGGGAATCATGAAATCTGGCCGCCTTCGTTTGTCATGAGGGACGTTTGTCCAAGCCATGAAGCCCACCACCGCTCCCGCAAAAAGAGCGAGACACAAAGCACCGAGAATCGGCACGACCCACCTCCTCACGCACAGACACAGAAAACCGGATGATCACGGCCAATTGCAGCCAAAACGGCGTTGGTTTCTTTGGCGAAACGCGCATCGCGCTGGACAAGCTCTCCGGTCGCGAAGCATTCCATAGCCCGGGCTTTGGAAAGAAACAGAGCGACAATGGCGGAAGTATGGCTGCCCAGGTATCGCGTAGATTGTATCTGAGCCGGGTCACGCTCGCCATTCCAGGGCCGGAAAGCTTGCAGGCCGGTTTTGGTGATAGCCACATTGACGCAATTATTCAAAACGGCGCCAACCTCGATAGAACTTCCGACTCCAGACCTCTGGCCGATTTTCTGCGCCACGGCCGCCTTCTCATCGCTTACGTAAACATGGTAGACGGACGTCATTGTAACGGCGAAAAATTCATTGATCACAGCTCTATCCTTTCAATGTGCCGCCAAGCAAAACACTGTAATATCTTAACTTAATCTTTACCACATAGCAAATCAAAAACCCCTTTACGGGGTTTTTGAAGACTTGCTTATTCGACGCTTGCTTCCGGCCTGGGGGCCCGGAGGCCGCCTTCCGGTTCCTCAATCTTGAGGTTCACGCGGGCATTGTTTTTGATGCCCACGATACGGAGAAGCGAGCGGATGGCCTTGGCGGTCATGCCTTGACGGCCCACCACTTGGCCCATGTCTTCCGCGTGAACGCGGAGCGACAAAAGCACGCCCAATTCGTCGACTTTCCGTTCGATTTTAACATCATCCGGATGGTCAACGATGGATTTAACCAAATATTCCAAAAATTCTTTATCGGTTTCTTGGTTAGACATATCGGTTTCGTTCGTGACTGAATGGCGACCTTTCGTTGAACTGTCATTTTGAGCGCAACGAAGGATCTTAAAGATTCTTCACTTCGTTCAGAATGACAATCTCCGCCCTACTATGCGGCCGGGGTTTCGGTTTTCACCTCTGCCGGTTTTTCTACCGGCTTTTCTTCCACCTTGGAAGATTCGGCTGGCTTAGGCGCTTCACCCGCCGGAGCTTTAGCCGAGACAGGGCCGCTCTCCGCGGCTTTCGGTTGTTTATGTTTGGCAATTTTTTTACCCTCGATAATACCGCCCGCGACAAGCAGATTATGCACCGTGACGCTCTTCCCCGCGCCTTTGGAAATCCAATAAAGAACACGGTCTTTTTTGAATTCTGATTTGTGCGCGTGCGGATCGTGCCAGCCCAAATCCTCCAGTTGCTGTCCGTCCAATTTTTCCCGTTTTTCACCAACAATTAAGCGATAGCTCGCCTGGTGCTTTTTGCCGATGCGCTGTAATTTAAGCATTAACATATTTTTGATATGGATTCTTTCCAGTATACTCTATTTCTTTATATAAAGCAAGACGCCGTCCAGAGAGTCGGTTGGAGGCCAGTTGGGAAAAGGAAAAACGTTGGAGGCGACACGGGCACCGGACAGGAGTTCGATTTGAAGCTTCCGCTCCAGGCGATTCATAATATGCCCTATGCCAAAGACGGTTATCACGTTAAAACCGGAAAGATCGACTCCCCAAAAACTTTGCCAATGCATGAAGGCGCGGCCGCGAAGGCCGGCGCGGCGAATCTTCCACCGACCAAACAAAACTAAAATTGGATTAATTTCGTAGCCATGCGCTTCGGCACCGGAGCGCGCGAAGGCGATGACAATTTTACCATCACCCGCGCCAAGATCCGCCATTTTCTCCCCCGCCTTCAATCGAGTAAATCCCAACATATGCTCCACCGCTTTCGGATGAGTGGGGACATAAGGGGCGCCGCACATTAAAATGCCGGGTAAGAAAAACAAAACCAGTAATACCAGGATGAGCCAAAATAAAATAGCGACTAGAAACATAAATGCCTAATTTCTAATTGTTCTAATTGACCTAATCAAATCCCAATGATTAAATACCCAATGTCTAAAAAGGATTAGTTTCCCGTTGGTCATTGATCAGAATAATTAGGTTAATTAGGAATTAGAAATTCCCGGACTAAGATAGCTTCACCGACAACAACTTTGATGCTCCATCAACACCCATGGTGACGCCATAAAGCAAATCGGCCGCTTCCATGGTAGCGCGATTGTGCGTAACCAAAATAAATTGAGTATGTTTAGAAAATTCTTTAATCAAATTGGCAAAACGCTTAGTGTTTTGTTCATCCAAAGCCGCGTCAATTTCATCCAACACCAGAAACGGCGGCGAAGCGACGGAAACAAGAGAGAAGAGCGCGGCGATGGAAACTAAACTTTTTTCGCCACCGGACAAGATATCCAAGCCGCGTACGCCTTTCTTGGGCAAAGACAGTTCAATTTCCAGGCCGGCAATTTCTCTTTCATCTTCATCCGTCCCTGCCGGGGCGAGAGGGGTCGCGCCATCCACCGCTTCCTCTGTTTGAGGCGCGCGTTTGACCGCGACTAAACGCGCTTTGCCGCCGCCGAACATGAGCCGGAAATAATTATTGAAATGCCCATTCATCTCACCTAAAGATTTTGCGAATTCCGCGTTCAACCGATTTTTCAAATCAACGATTAGGTTTCTTAGATCCACCGCGGCCTTGCTTAAATCCGCGCTTTGGACGGAGAGGAATGAGTAACGGCTTTCCGCTTCCTTGGCCTCGGCCAAAAGGGATTCGTCAATCGCGCCGATCGCGGCCAGTTCACCGCGCAAACGCAACATGCGCCGCTCGGCCGACAATATAAAATCCGATTCAATTTCTCCCACGGTTATCGCCGCAAAACTCGCCTGATCGCGGCCGATCTCGCGTAGCCGCCCAGCCAGCTCTTCGTTTTTCAACCGTAAACGCTCCTCCTCAAAACGCAGATCGTTGCGCTCCCGTTCCAGCTCGGCCAGTTCATCTTTTTTGGCCTCCACCAGACGGAAGGCCCGCTCAAAGCTGACATTAAATTCCTCGAAGCCCTGCCTTGAGGCCACGGCGGCGTTTTTAATCACGGCGAGCTCGGCGTCAATTTTTGACATATCGGCAGACAACGCCAGCCGCGCCTCTTCTATCTCTATTTTCAGAGCCGAGAGATCGGCTTTTTTGCTGTTAAATAAATGGTCAATGTTTTCCACCACCCGCGCAAGGATGACCCGCATTTCTTCGTGTTCCGCGTCCAAGGCCCGGACCAGCTCCTCACGGACATGCGCGAGCGCGCCATGGAGCTCCGCCTCTTGAAGCGCAGTTTTGGATTGGGTTTCAGCGAATTCCAATTTGGCCTCCAACCGGCCCAATTCCCGATCGAGCCCGGCCCGGCGATCCAACAATTCGCGTTCACGGCGAGCGTCATCGGTTGTTTCCGCCTTGGGCCGCTCGGAGCGCACGCGTTCCAATTCGGCATTCCGGACTTGCAGTTCATCGGCTTTCTGGACCAAGCGGCTTTGGAGCGAGGCGGCCCTGGGCGCAATCGCGAGACGAAACTCTTCCAGTTCTTTGAGTTTAAGCGCAAAATATTTATTCTCCAAATCCTTCAACTCCGCGGCGAACGCGGCATGCTGTTCCCATTTGCCGGCCTGCCGCCGCAAAAGCCGCAAACGCGGCAAAAGTTCTTCCACCATGGCGCCGACTTTATCCAAATTGGCATCGGTGGATTTCAACTTCAACTCGGCTTCATGGCGCTTCAACTGATATTGCCGCAGACCCAAAATTTCTTCTATCATATCGCGGCGTTCGGAGACGGACGCCTTCACAAAACTGTCGCTCGCGCCTTGGTTGATGACTGTCAGGCCGCGCGCGCCGAGTTTCGCCCCCGCGAAAAAATCGATCAGATCCTTGAGTCGGACTTCGTCTTTGTTCAAAAAATATTGCGCCGAACCGTCGCGGAAAATTTTGCGCGTAACGGCGACTTCCGCAAACTCGCCGACTTCGCCTGCCCCCCGCTCCAAGAAAATGGTGGCAGTGGCCGCGCCCACGCGCGACTTTCCATCCGTACCGGAAAAAATTAAGTCTTTGGAAGTATCACCGCGCAAATTTTTGGCCTCGCGTTCGCCCAAAATCCAGCGCACCGCGTCTATGACATTGCTTTTGCCGGAACCGTTGGGGCCCACAATCGCCACCACGCCTTTTTCCGGAAAATCCAAAACCGCCTTGGCGGCGAATGATTTGAAACCCTGGAGCTCGAGCCGTTTTAGACGCATGAATGTAATTTAATTTTATCGGAACTCACGCCAGAGGGCAAACAAAAATCCGCCGGCGCGAACTAGTCGCGAGAGATATCAACTTCTTAAGCGCGGCTTAATGTCATAGAACGCTCGCGAGTTTTTGGATACTGCCAGTGCGTTCGTGGATATAAAATTTCGATATTTCATTTCTTAAGACAAAAAGCGTGAAGGTTTCTCCCTTCCATTTTGGATCGTCTATAGACAAATCCGCCAACTCTAAACCACGCTCCAAGGCGCTCTTAAAATTTTCTTCATTTTTTCCTTGCCAGACACAGGCGCGTTCCAGTTCGGCAAAAATAGCCGACAACTGTTCCCGTTTGGAAAATTTATACCAGCGTTCCCGGGTCATATCAATAAAGCTTCGATAATTTTTCTGACTTTTTCTTGAATTTCCGGTTTCTGAATATCCATGGAGCGGTTGCCAACCAACGGCCTGATATTAATCAACGACACAAAATCGATGTCTTTAGTTTTGGGATAGATATTGGCACCCCAAATATCTCCTGCGCCGGAGCCCTCTTCAACCAATTCTTCGGCGCAATCAATGTGGAACTCGCAGCCGAAAGCCAAAACTTGCCGGTTTATATCCACAGCCAACTTTACCATCGAGACATCCGGCAAAACCATCGGCGATTTTTCGCGAATTATCATATTTTATTTTTCAATTTTCTTCAACGCGGCCTTGGCGGCCTCTATCTCCGCCTCCTGTTTGGAAGGGCCGGACCCTTCGGCTATTTTTTCATCGCCGAAATAAACGCCCATGGTGAAGACGCGGGCATGGTCGGGACCTTCTTCGCTCAAGACCTTATAAGTCGGGGTAATTTTTTCCTCGGCCTGGACTTTCTCCTGAAGAGAGCTCTTGGGATCGCGGTAGGCCTCGCTGCGCATAACTTTTTCCAAGTGGGGCATGACCACGCGGAATACAAAAGCGCGAGCCGAAGCATAACCGGAGTCAAGGTAGATGGCGCCAATCAAGGCCTCCATGGCGTTCGCCAAAATGACTTCGCGGGCACGGCCCATGTCCTTGGCCTCGCCGCGCGAAAGACGCAAGAAACCGTCCAATCCCAGGTCGCGGGCGATCGAGGCCAACATGATGTAATTGACGAGCGCCGCCCGGAAACTGGTCAGCGTCCCCTCTTCGTATTGGGGAAAGCGGGCAAACAAGTCCTCCGTCACCGCCAATTCCAAAACCGCATCGCCCAAAAACTCCAGACGCTCGTTGTGCGAAAGCCCCTCGCGAGGATTTTCATTCAGGTACGACCGGTGCGTAAGCGCCTCCTCCAGCAATCGCTCGTTCTTGAACGAATAACCTATAAATTTTTCGAGTAATTTTTGATCAGGCATTTTAAATATATTGGCCGATAAACTAAGACGCGGATACTATAATAAACTATCCGGATTTTTTATCGCCCTCCATAGTTCTATGGTTTTGCCGTTCCTCCGCGTGGCGGGCGGCTTCTTCCGGCGCGACTTCCTTAAACACGGTGCCCAGAACCCCGTTGATAAATTTGCCGGAGTTGGGGCCGCCGTAATTTTTGGCCAATTCAATGGATTCGTTGATAGCCACCTTGGGCGGCACTTCGTTTTTATCGGCGTAAAGCAATTCATAAAGACCGATGCGCAGAGCATTCCTGTCAATCACGGCAATTTGAGCCAAAGGCCATTCCGGCGCGGCGCGTTCTATGACTCTATCGATTTCATCCATATGCTCCACTACTCCCTTGACGATTTTCCAAATAAATTCCGGCTCATCAAAACCCGGAGCAAATTCATTCATGTTACGCTCCACCACCGCCGCCAAATCTTCTTGACGGTTATAGAAATCCCATTCGTAAAGGGACTGGAGGACGATAGATCTGCCAAGTTGCCGGGTAGCCATAAAATTATATCAAAATGCAAAAATCAAAATATAAAATGACAATGTAAAATTAAAAAACTATGCTTGTGGAGTTTTTTCAACACTGCCATATTTGCCGCATTGAGGACAAATGCGATGGCCGAAAACCGGCGCGCCGCAATTGGAGCACGGGGAAAGATTGAGCTTCTTCAAGGCCTGATGTGACCGCCCTTGACGGACTTTGCCTTTGGATCGTTTTTTTGTTGGTACGCCACCCATAATAATTTACAATTGCCAATAACCAATTTCCAAACAAATGGAAAGGTTTATTTAATTACTATATATTGTAGTCCAGTGAAAAGCAAATGTCAACTCCTTGTATAATGCCACCCACTTCTGGACTCCAAGGCCATTTTAGCCGATACCAAC
>CAYHSY010000043.1:0-7325 GCA_964359435.1 uncultured Candidatus Saccharibacteria bacterium | reverse complement strand
GGCTTCCGGCGGCGCAAGGCCGCATAGTGGTTGGTCGGATTATCCAAGTCCCGAAATCTCTCCGGAGAAATCGGGGCTTTTTTATTGAACCGCCTCCGATAATTATCGGAGGCGGTTGAGCATTATTCTTCCTTTGTAAGAGGGAGTACTCCGACAATTGTCGGAGGGAGGGATTTTTTTAAAAAATCCTCCGGTCCGACGTACATCGGACCACCTCCTTTTCAAAAGGAGGAATAAATACTCATTATCCATTCAAAACTATATTTGCCGGTCGCGGGGTTTTGCCGGCTTCCTGGATTTTAGTTACGCAAATTTTCCCTTCCGCCAACTTGGCTTCCAGCAGTTTGGTACGGATTCCGTTTATGAGAGCATAAACACCCGGCTCGGGGTTTAGAGCTTTTATTTTGCGGTAAATGATTTCCGGCGCGTCTTTTTGCAAATCCACTAACCCGTCAATAGTTTCAAATTTTTTCGTAAAAGTGGCTTCGATGTGGTTTTGAACCATTGGTTGGGTTTTGCCTTCAATATATAGAGGCATAAGTTCCGCGAGCAAGCGGCCGCCGGCGCGGGCCAAAGTTTCTTCTAAGGCCAGATACCCGGTTTCGGGATCGAGATTAAAACGCGTTTGTCCTAAAGTCGGGCCGTGATCCACGCCTTCGTCCAATATGAAAATGGTAACCCCGCTTTCTTTTTCTCCGGCTAAAAGCGCCGATTGAATGGGGCTCGCGCCCCGGTATTTGGGGAGAAGCGAAGGATGGACGCCTATGAACTTGGTGGGCAGAGATTCCAAGATTTCTTTTTTAAGAATTTTATTATAGGCCGCGACAACCGCGCATTCTAGGCCGTCGAGTTTGCGAGCTTCCGACTTCCAGTTTTCGACTTCCAGTTTTTCCGGTTGCCAGACCGGAATACCGTATTCTTGTGCCAAGGTCTTGGTTGGAGGCGGCGTCAGGATTTTTTTACGCCCGGCCGGCCGGTCGGGATTCGCGACCACCAAAATTGGCGGCAGTTTGGCGGCGATGAGTTCTTCCAGAACCATAGCCGCAAAGCGAGGAGTGCCGAAAAAAGCGTAGCGCATTTATTTGTTTTTTACTTCGTAAAGATTTTCGGCAACATCAACAAAGAGTTTGCCATTGAGGTGGCCGACTTCGTGCTGGAAAACGCGGGCTAAAAGTCCCCAGGCCTTAATTTTTACGGGGCGGTTGTGTTTATCAAAGCCCTTCAGCACCACTCGTTCGGCGCGGGGAGTGGGGCCGTATTTTTCGGGCACGCTCAAACATCCTTCGTCGCTGGTGATGGTATTTTTCGAGAGTTCGGAAAGTTCCGGGTTAAAAATCGCGTAAAATTTATTTTCCACTTGTGCCACAAAAACGGCGATGTTCAGGCCGACCTGATTGGCGGCCAGGCCCACGCCTTCGGCCAGTTTCATGGCAGTCCGCATTTCTTTGATGAGTATGTCGATTTCTTGTCTGGCGTATTTGGAAAAATCAAAAGCCGCGGTTTTTTTGCGCAAGAATTTCTCGTGTTCCGGAATGGTGATGATTTGCATAAGGGTTTATTTTTCGCTGTGCAGGATTTTCATAAAATACGCGCCTTTGTTCCTGATATCTTTTCTTTCGGCCACGGATTTGGCCATTGGTAAAAGTTTTTCTTTGCCGTAGCGTTTAGCCAATCGGATGTATAGACTTTTATGCTTGGCGTCGTCCAAGATTTGGGCGATTTCCAAGCCGATTAATTGAAATTCGCTGTGTACTCGAGAAGTTTTTTTGCGTTCCGCGAGTTGATCCAGGTATTTTCCGTTCAGATCATTCCAAGACTTCATATTGTGATTTTATCACGATTATAGACAATTTTCACGATTTGGACAATCCGGGTATAATATCTTTATGCCGCGTTTATTTATCTCTATCCCTATACCGCAAAACATACGCTGGACTTTGGCGGCTATCGCCGAAGAAGATCTGCCCCGTTTGCCGCTTGGCAGCCGGGTAACGCCGAGCGGACAAATACACCTGACTTTGTTGTTTTTGGGCGAAGTGGCGGAGAAATATCAAGCCAGAATTATCGAAATCGCGAGGGGCGTGGTTGGTGCTTTGCCGGCGCCTCAAATAATCATCGATCGGTTGAGTTATGGGCCGGGGCCTGTAAATCCCCGGATGTTGTGGGCCGTCATCAAGCCGGAGAGCGAACAGGCATTGGGCGTTATATCTGTCGCTCTGGTTAAAAAACTAGAAAACGAAGGCATCCCATTTTTCATCGAAACCGGGAGGGCATTCAGGGGCCACGTGACTCTGGTGCGTTTTCCGGAAGGCGGGGTGGGTACATTGCCGGAACTCGATGACCGTTTGGATTTTAAATTCGTGGCCGTCCGAGCTGAGCTTGTGAGGTCAACGCTTTTGGGTGGCGGCCCGGTGTACGAGATTGTGGATTCGTTCGGATTTCTCGGCAGATAAATATGTAGTATAATTACATAATATGAAATTTCACCATAGTGTTTTCGCGCATCCGGCGTTTTTTTGGGTTGCGGCTTCTTTAATATCTTTGGGCGCGTTGGGTAGCGCCGGTTATTACGGCTATATATTGGGCACGGAAAATCCCAGAACTATCGTGGTGAAGGGCGTGGCGAATTTGGAAAATGATCCGGCGGTTAAGGCCGATTTTGCCACTTTCTGGCAGACCTGGAAGCTGCTGAAAGACGAACATCTTAAAGGAGAGAGTTTGGATAATCAAAAATTGGTTTACGGCGCCATTGACGGATTGGTTGATTCTTTGGGTGATCCTAATACCGTTTTTTTCCCGCCGGAAGACGGTAAAAAATTTGAAGAAGACGTGAGAGGCAACTTTGGCGGTATTGGGGCGGAGATTGGCATTAAAAACGAGATTTTGACCATCATTGCTCCGCTTAAAGATTCGCCGGCGGAGAAAGCGGGCTTAAAGAGCGGCGATAAAATTTTGAAGATCAATAACGAATCAACGCAAGATATAAAAGTAAATGATGCCGTGAAAAAAATTCGCGGAGAAATTGGCACCAAGGTAACGCTTTCAATTTTTCGGGAGGGTTGGGACAAATCTAAGGATTTTGTGATTACGCGCGGGCAGATCATCATACCTACTTTGGAATATAAGATGCTGGAAGGCGATGTGGCCTATATCCGCATTCGGAGTTTTAATGAAAATGCGCCGCAACTTTTCTTTGAAGCGGCCAAGGATCTTTTAGGAAAGGGTATTAATGGCGTAATTTTAGACGTTCGTGATGATCCCGGGGGATTTTTGGAGGTGGCGGTGGATATTTCCGGTTGGTTCATGCCTTCCGGGAGTACGGTTGCGATTCAAGAATTTCGTGACCCGGGGCAAAAAAGAATTTTCAAGACCGCCGGTCCGGGTTTTATGAGCAAGGTGCCGATAGTAGTTTTGATTAATCAGGGCTCGGCCTCGGCCTCGGAAATTTTGGCCGGAGCTTTACGTGACAATAATGAGGCCAAGCTGGTCGGGGAAAAAACTTTTGGCAAAGGCACCGTGCAGGAATTGCGGCATCTGCGCGACGGCTCCAGCATCAAGGTGACAGTTTCGCATTGGTTGTTGCCTAAAGGCGCCTTGATTGAAAAAGAGGGGATTAAGCCGGACTTTGAAATAAAAGCAACGGAAGAAAATACCAAAGACAATAAAGATCCTCAACTTGAAAAAGCCAAGGAGGTTATAAAAGGTTTGATTGACAAAGTTTTGGATGGCCGATCGGCAGTGCAGGCCTTATAGGGCCAGGTTTGTGCAATTTTTACCCTATGATAACATGGGGTGAGTTGGCGTTTGTTTTTTTATAAAATTAGAGTATCCTATAATTTAATAACCCATAAGCTGATAATTTGTATCATGAAAATTGTTTTACTTCAGGATATCCGAGGGGTGGGGAAAAAATATGAAATAAAGGACGTAAATGACGGTTATGCCCGCAATTTTTTAATTGCTAAAGATCTGGCCGCGCCGGCGGATGGTAAAACCATGTCTTTAAAGACGGCCCACGACGCGCAAGAGGCGGATCGCGCGGCCCGTCTTAAAAAAATAGCGAGGGGGCTTGAAGATTCGCCGTTAACTTTTTTTGTGGCCGGAGACGATAAATCGGTTTTTGGATCGGTTTCTCGCGAGGATATTCAGCAGGAATTGAAGCAAAGGGGCTTCGTTGATTTTAAGTTGGATTTGCCTAAGTCTATTAAGGCCACGGGCATGCACGCGGTGGCGGTGGATTTGGGGAGGGGGATAAAGGCCGAGTTGAAGATAGTTGTCGAGGTTAAGAAGTAGCCGAATTGCCTAATCAAAAAGCCCCGGTTGGGGCTTTTTGATTAGGCGGAGATTACTTTAACAATCTTTGCGTATCGGATAGTGCGGTCAAATTTTTGTTTTTTGGTTGGTACAAATTGCACCACGCCAGCGCGGCCGGCATAAAGCGTATCATCGGCGCCGCGGCGTACGCCTTCGCCGTGTAAATAACGCGTGCCGCGCTGGCGGATGATAATTTCACCCGGGCGAACACTTTCGCCATGATTTTTCTTGACCCCCAGCCGCTTGGAGATTGAATCGCGGCCTAATTTAGTTGAACCGACGGATTTAGTAGATGCCATATACTTGTATTGTAATTACATTATAGGGTATATTATTTTACATGTCAACAGTGATGCATTTTAGGGAATGGTGCATAAAGCGCAAGCGTGAGCTTGTAATTAGCGCGTTGATTTTCTTGGCTGCGACTGCCAGTTTTGCTTTGGGATATTTATTCGGCCGCGACAACAGCCGATCCCCGATTGTGATTGAAAAAGCCCAATCATCGCCATAACCGTTTGATTTTTATTGCCAATAGTGGTATAGTTTATCGGGAGCAAAATTGGGGTTCTTTGAAAATTGGTTTGTTTAGTGTTTGTGTGGGAGTACTAACAAGATGAGTATCCTCGTAGGCCTCTGCTTTGTCGCGGTTTTCTTCCTGATCGGATCAGTTATCACGTGGGGGAGTTACGAGTTGCTTGATCGATTCCACGACGAACGAATGATTTGCGCTGGCGTCGTTGTCGTGGCCAACATTCTATTCATCGCATTGGTCGCGTTCAGCCTTTTCGTTTTAGGACTGGGTACGGTGGCTTTTTTTAGCTAGTGAGGAGGGGCATCGTCATGCCTAGCTGGGCGGAAGAAATTATCAAGTCGGTTTCGGTCGGGTCGTGCGTTTTCTTCATCTTGGCGGTCGTTATCATGTTGGCTTTTCGGTTGAATGAGGGGCTTGGTAAGGACAGTGCTTGGTACTATCGCCTCATCATTGGGCCGCTGTTCCGGGTGAGCGGGGCGGTGCTTCTGATTATTGTTGTTTTGTGCTTCAATTACATGCTGGGCGAGGGGGCGAGGCGGTTCATTTCCAATACATCGGAAGAAAGCAAGCTCGGAGAGTTTTTCCGAGCCAAGCAATTCAAATAACTCCTCTGCGGCTGCGCAGGGGAGATTTTTATCCCAATCGGTCGTTTTGGATGAAGATGCGCAGGCCCTTTAACCAAATTCGTAAAGCGTGAAAAGGCGAGAGGATCGAAAGCAAATAATTTAATTCTATGATTCCTTTAAAAATCCAGGCCGGAAAGCCGGAGAAGATAAATCGGCCGATTTTGGCAATGGCGAATTTGCCGCCGACCGGAGTGACATAGGGGTAGGCCTGTGGTTCGTACCGTAGACGTTTTTGGACTTTGCTTAAACCTTCAACAAATTGAATATCGGCGATGATATTTTTAGCGACTACGTCCGCCTGCAGTATGGCCGCGCGGGCCACGAGTGGTACGGGTTTTTGGGTTTTGGGGTCAAAAAAGCAAATAGCATCGCCGAGTCCGTAGATTTTACCGTAAAGTTCCAAATCCGGGGTTTGGGGCAAGCATTCCATTCCCCCGATGACTTCCACGCGTCCCGGCGCGCCCTGCTTTAATGGTAGCGCGGCCATAAGTTGGCTGGCCTTCACTCCGCCTGTCCAAATAAGAATGTCATAAGGGACTTCCCGTCCGCTATCCAAAATAACCAGTCCGGGCTTGGCTTCTTTGATTCTTTCCCCGTTGATGAGGTGGACATTCAGGGCGTTCAAGCGGGCGGAAGCGGCATTGACTAATTTTGAGTCAAAATTTTGCAAGATATTCGCGCCGCCACTAATGAGCGTCACTTCCGCTTTGCAGCGCGAATTTGATTCTTCCGACAATTCGCAGAGCCAATGCTGTAATTCGCCGGAGAGTTCAACGCCGGTAGCGCCGCCTCCGCCGACCACGATTTTTAGCGTTTCGCGATTGGCAGTGAAAGCATCCAATACTTTATCGCGCAATGCCAGGGCTTCTATGAAAGTTTTGAGAGGCAGCGCATTTTCTTGAAGGCCGGGAATTTCAAAATAATTGGTTTCTGAACCAAGCGCCAAGACAAGGTAGTCAAAGGGCAGGGTCGCGCCTTTCAAATGCACGTCACCATTACGCAGATCCAGAGCTTCAACGGAATTGTGAATAAAATTTATCGGTTCATTGCGGATAACTTCCGCTATCGGGAAAGTTATGATGCGTTTCAAGTCGCAGTAATTGGCCGTGTTTTTGGAAGTGGTCGCGGCTTCATATAGCGTGGGCGTATAGGTGTGGTAATTGTGGCGGTCAATGAGGATAACTTCGTATTTATCCATAAGCCGCAGGTTTTTTATGCTGCGGCCGATCCGGCGGGCGGCGCGGAGGCCGCCAAAACCGGTGCCCAGGATTACGATTTTTTTCTTGCCGTAACGGTACATATATATTTATTATTCTAGCATAGCCGTAAAAAGCGCTGTATGATAAAAGAGAAGCTCTAAATTCCAAACTCTAAATCCTAAAAAATGACAAAATATAAAAAATTAGCTTATAGCATTATTTAGAGTTTAGGGTTTAGGCATTAGAGTTTTATTTTTGTATGAAGTTGTTGTCAAAAATTCGGCGAAAGGATTTATCCAAGGAAGTGGTTCTGGTGCGAGTGGATTTTAATTTGGAGCATCCGGAGGGGGCTCTCCGGTTAAAAGCTGTTTTGCCGACGGTAAAGTTTTTATTGGCTAGAAACGCCAGAGTGGCGCTTTTGAGCCATCGCGGACGGCCGGAGGGGCCGGATGTCCAATTAACTCTTGAGCCGGCGGGCCGGGCGTTCGCAAAACTTTTGGGAGCTCCGGTTCATTTTTTAGCTTCGCGAGATTTTGCGGTTTTAAAACGTCGCCTTGAGTCAATGCCTCCCCAAAGCGTTTGTCTTTTGGAGAACCTGCGTTTTTATGCCGAAGAAGAGGAAAATGACGCGCGTTTCGCGGATAATCTGGCGCG
>CAYHSY010000042.1:0-7565 GCA_964359435.1 uncultured Candidatus Saccharibacteria bacterium | reverse complement strand
TGAAAGCCATTGCACATGTCGCACAATATACATTTTGTGACACATATATGGCATATGCGATGGTTATAATTAATACCATCTTTAATCTGCTGCCAGTATTTAATTTTCAGATTTGTAAATAATCAGCGGGATTTAAGTAACCGCCGTAAGGCATGGAGCCGCAAGAACGGCTGGTGCCCATGTAAAATGTCAAACTGGAATAAACCGTGAAGTGAAGGTGCGGTCCGGTGGCATAACCGGTTTTCCCTACGTATCCTATTAATTCTCCCCTTTTGACCTCTTGGCCGGCCTTGGTCGTGGCGGTAAAGCCGGAGAGATGCGCGTAAAGCGTCGTAAGATTATTATTATGGCCAATAACTATAAATTTGCCGTAGGCGCCTTTGCGACAATATCGATCTTGGTCGCCCGTTTCAATAATTTGACCGTCTTCCGCGGCATACACCGGGGTCCCGATGGGCGCAGCAATATCTACTCCATTATGGGATTTGCCGCGATAACCGCCATTTTGGGCAAAGGGCGTATTGCCGAAATTTTGACTTACATAACCCTTGGTGGGGGTCAATAAGACGCCGGGTCGCGGCAACGGCAAGATGGAGGTGTCTATTTTTTTCCTTAATTCCTCTTCAATCGATTCTATTTCATCAGAAATAACTGCTTGCTTGCGTTCTAATTCGGTTAATTGTTGCTGAAATACTTTTTCTTGAGCTTTAGTTTGGCCTAAAAGATTTTTCCTTTCTTGTTTTTGTTCTTCCGCCAAATTGCGCCTGTTTTTTAAGATACGATGCTCATTCTCCACGTCACTTTTTTTAGACGCGCGGGAGATCAATTTTTCTTCCAAATCAACGCGTAACTCTCCGAGTTCCTCCACTTCCTCCGACAAAGAACCATTAAGGGTTGTGATATTTTGAAATTCCATGAAACTTGAAGCCATGGTTCGATTTTTAAATAATGCCAACAGTGAGCTTTCTTGATCGCGTTCCTCAAGAGCTTTCAAAAGTTCTCTGATGGCTGATTTCTTGAAAATCGTTTTTGATTCGGCTTCGGAAATATCGTACTGAAGCGCAGTAATTTCCAATTCCAGCTTATCTATAGCCAATTCGCTTGATCGTATGCCAAGATTGACCTGATTTATGGAATAGTCAAGTTTCTTGAGTTCTTGTTGCAGTGTTTTACCACGCGTTTCAGTGACAAATAGTTGTTTTTGTGTTTCTTTGATCTGACCAGTAACTTCCTGGAGCGCCTTGGCTTTTTCTTCTATGGCTTTCCGAAGTTCCAAAGGCGACGCGGCAAGCGCGGCCGCGATTGGAAAAGCCGGCAAGATAGAAATCATTGCTAGCACAATAATTGGCGCACGATAATTTTTTAACGAGCGCTTATGCATGGAATTTAAAGTTTAGCAATAGCCGCATCAAGTCGGCGCAGCGATTCGGTTTTCCCAAGGGCCTCAAGTAATTCGACGGGTCCGGGAGATTTTTCTAAGCCGGAAAGTGCAGCCCTAAGAGGCCAAAGCACATTTCCCCTGCCGTGCGTTTCAGCTAATGGCATGATCGAATTTTCCAATTCCTTTTTTATAAACCGATCAATATCATTCAGTATTTCCCGGAGAAGAATTAAATCCCCCCGGGTCTTCAAGGCGTCGCTTTGTTTCCATATCAATAAATCGGCCGGGTAATCCCCTATCTTAAGCAGGAATTCAATGCCGGTTTTGAAGTCCGCTAACGTTTCCGCCCTGTCTTTAATCAAGTTAATGAAACGTTGGAGGGTGTCCAAATTGGTTGAAGCGATTATTTTTTGAAAATCTGGGTCTACCGCGCCAGTAAGCTGGATAAGGTTTGTCGCTGAAGTTTTTTTAATATATTCCGAGTTCATCCACTTCAGTTTTTCTTTATCAAAAACCGCGCCGGCTTTCTGGAGTCTTCCCAGAGAGAACTTGGCGGTTAATTCTTCGCGCGTCATGATTTCTTGGTTATTTTCAGGATGCCATCCGAGAAGCGCCATGAAATTAAACAGCGCGTCCGGCAAGAAGCCGGCGGTTTTATATTCGTCAATAGAAGTCGCGCCAAATCTTTTGGACAGCTTTGCTCGTTTTTCATCGAGGATCAGCGGCATGTGGCCGTATTCCGGCGGAGGGACCCCCAACGCTTTAAAAATAGCCAACTGCTTCGGCGTATTGGCAATGTGGTCCTCGCCTCGAACGACGTGAGTTATTTTCATTTCCAAATCGTCAACCACCACCGCAAAATTATAAAGCGGGGTTCGTATATTTTTAGCGATGGCGATATCGCCGATCAACGCTCCTTCAAAACTGACCGTCCCGCGTATCAAGTCATTAAATGCCAGTCGGCCGGCGGGAATTCTAAGACGCATCAAATCTCCGTTTTTGAAATTCCTGTCGCGGCATTTGCCGTTGTAGATTTGTGGACGATTTTCGGCCATAGCTTTATTGCGCTCTATTTCTAATTCTTCCTTTGAGCAAACGCAATAATACGCATCCCCACTCGCCAAAAGTTTATTGGCATATTTTTCGTAAATATCCAATCGTTCGCTTTGTCTGTATGGGCCATAACCGCCACCAATGTCAGGCCCCTCGTCCCAATCAAGACCTAACCAGCGTAAACCCTCAATGATGTCCGCTTCGTAGGCCTTGCCTGACCTTTCCAGATCAGTATCCTCAATTCGCAGTACAAAAACTCCACCTTCGTGTCTGGCCAGGAGCCAATTGAAAAGCGCTGTTCGTGCCGTGCCTATATGCAAATTGCCGGTCGGACTGGGGGCGATACGAACTCGTATTTTATATGATTCTGAAGGCATGTAAGTTACGATTTTGCAAAATTTAGAATAATCAAGGCCAGGTCTTTGGCAGCCGACGGTTTTGCAAATAGCTTAGCATTTTCAGACATTTTTTTCAATTGAGTTTCATCGGCCATCAGCGAAGTTATAAGGTGCTGTACGACAGCTGCGTTCCCCATGTTTTCTTCTTTAAGCACCGCGCACGCGCCGGCTTCCCGATATTGAAAAGCGTTTTCGTTTTGGTGATCACTCGCGGAATTTTCTAGTGGTATTAAAATGGATGCTTTACCGGCAGCCGCGATTTCAAAAATTGCTCCGGCGCCGGATCTGGAGATTACCAAGTCGGCCGCCATTAAAGCCGTTCGCAAATCTCTTTCCAGGAACGGCACATCTTTATAACGCTCTCTATCTTTTTCACCAGTGTTTTCCATGGCTGCCAGGGATGCCCTATGATGCTCCGGGTAATTTGATAGGCCGGTTTGATGAAGAACTTGGTATTTTTCAAGTAAAAATTGCAGATAATCCAATATAAACCGGTTAATAGCCGTCGCTCCTTGAGATCCGCCAAGAACGACGATAAGCGGTAATTCGGCTGAAAAACCCAAAGCAAGCTTGGCTGCCGCCCTAGCTTCCGGAGTTCTTTCATTCGGCCCAAAGACCAACTCGTTTCTTACGGGATTACCGACGGTTTCTGTTCCAAAATTATCCGGAAGATAAGTCGTCGCTCCGGCAAAAGAGAGCGTAACTTTGGAGGCGAATTTGACGGCCAGTCGAGTGGTGAGGCCCGGGATGGCATCGGATTCGTGAATGACAATCGGCACCCGGTAGAAACGGCAGGCGTAAAGCACGGCGAGCGCGCCTGGTCCGCCCTTGGAAAAAGCGACATCCGGCATAAACCAAAATACATACCAAAAGGCCTGGGGTAAGCTAAAAATAAATTTTATAAAATCCCAAATTATGGCCAGTGAAAAATATCTCCTTAGTTTACTCTCCATGATCCGGCGAACGGACGCGCCGGACGCTTTTAGGCGCATTTCGTATTGCTTGGGCGCTCCAATGTAACGCAATTCAATCGGTCGGTTGGTTTCAAGCCCTAATCCTTGAAGCGCTTCAATAACCGCCAATAATGGATAGATATGACCTCCGCTGCCGCCTCCGTTGAGTAACACTCTAAAAATTTTCATGTTTTGGCGTATCTTGAGATATTAGCAACCAGCCCAATCATGGTCATGTAAGCGGCTAAGGTTGTGCCTCCGTAACTTATAAACGGGAGCGGCATGCCGGTCAAAGGCAGCAGTCCGGAAATAGCTCCGATATTTACAAATGATTGTATAGCGAGCATAGTGCCGAATCCAATCAATAACAGTTGGCCAAAACGATGATTAATTTTTTTGGATAACCACAATATGCGCAATGATAAAAAAACGATGATGGACGTAATAAGCAGAACGCCTATAAAACCCAATTCTTCGGCGATAATGGCAAAAATTGAATCGCCTATGGGTTCTGGCAGATTGTTTAATTTGCCGGTGGACTCCCCTAGCCCTACGCCTGTTGCTCCGCCGGAACCGATGGCAATGAGCGCTTGATTAATATGGTATGAACTGGTTTCCTGATTTTGGCCCGGATTTAAGAAGGTTATAATACGTTGCCAGCGATAGGGGCTGAAATAGCTGATAGTCAAAAGCGCCGAGAGGCCTATTAGGACAATTGCTGAGATATGCCTTAATTTAGCGCCGCTTACAAAATAAATTACGCAAGCCGTCGCCACTAACAGCGCAAAGGTGCTGGTTGATGATTGTTTTAGCAGTATAATGCCCAACGTACCCAGTAAGGCAATAAACGGAATAAGTCCTTTTGTGGCATGACTACTCCTGGCCTTATCGCCGGAGAGCCAGGCCGAGATATAAAGTAAGAAGGATATTTTCATGAATTCCGACGGTTGGAACGTCAGCGGCCCTAGCGACAGCCAGCGGTCGGCGCCTCCGGCGCGGACGCCCAGAGGTGAAAAGATAAGCAATAATAATGCAAGGCCGCCGACGAAAAACAGGGGTGCTAATTTTTCATATATGCCATAGTAAACCATGGAGCCAATGATAAAACCGATCAGGCCAGGTATAAAACCCCTCAGTAATTGATGTTTTAAATAAAAATAATTATCATCAAATCTAAGTTCGCCCAAATTAGCCGAAGAAGACGCCAGCATTACCAGGCCGAAAAAAATTAAAAAGGCGGTACAGCCGATCAGGATGTAATCAGGTTTGTGGGTTGAAAATGAGACGGGTATTTTTATCATGATTTATGAATAACGCAGCCGGAGAGGACATTTTGAACCACGCCGTCCCGAACAGCAATTTGACCATTGACGATGACTGTCGAAATGGAGTGATTACGCAACAAGACCAAATCGGCAAACCCTTTTTCTTTGATGATTCCGCGTCCGCGCAAGCCGAATTTTTTGGCAGGCAGATAAGTAATCTTTTTAACGGCCTCTTCAAAACTCAAATTTTCGCGGGCGGCGGCCAGGCGCAGATATTTGGGAAAAGTTCTCAACCCGCGCTCGGGACTAATGGCATACTCTTCTTTACTAAGCGACGCGCCGTTAGAACCCACCAATGCCCGCTCGTCGAATATCATCTCTTCAGAAATAGAGTTATCAATGTCGCGAATCAGCAACACGGCTTTCATCCTTGTTAAAATCATCAGTCGCAAAAGGGCCTCCTCTTTTTTGATTTCTTGGCTGCGGGCGAATTCAGCGACGGTCTTACCCACCAAATATTTATTATTTGGCGCGAGCGCTATGGTTATCCATTCAAGCGGTAAAACTTTCAATTCTTGCCTCAATTCTTCCTGTCTTTCCGGTCTAAGGATCGTTTCCCACATGCTTTCCAAATTACCGCGTTTAACCCAGTCCGGCAGTATGGTATAGATCGGAACTAAGCTGGCATCAAACGGGTATGTGTCAAAATTAGCATCCATTCCATCCGGTAATCCGGCAAAAATATCGCGAGCAGCCCGAATTTCTTTAACATAACCGGAAAGAGGCCGCAGGTGGCTGACAAGCAGCTTTACCCCGGTTTCGGCGGCCAATTTTAAGGATTCTTTAATGGAAGCAACCAGCCCCTCACGCTCATTTCTCAAGTGCGTGGCATAAACCCCATTATTGCGGCCAACGACACTCGCCAGTTCTCTAATTTCATGATAGGGAACCAGATGGGAATGCGCATAACTCAAACCGGTTGATAATCCTAAGGCGCCTTCTTTGAGTCCGTCATCTATTACGCGTTTGAATACCCCAAGTTCTTTATCGGTTAAATCTCGCAATGTTTCGCCAATCAAGGCCCGGCGGATGGTCGAGTGTCCCATGAGGGTGCCAAAATTCACGCCCAATCCCCTTTTTTCCAGAACATTCAAAAATTCGCCGACACTCCGCCAATTAACATTCGTATGGGAAGGATCACCCCATTTTCGTATGGATTCCAAAGAAGCATAAAGTAACGGGGCAAGCGAGGCGCCGCAGTGCCCGCCGATGATGGTAGAGACTCCTTGTAGTAAAAAATCGTCTTGGCCGGGATTTCCGAATAGAGATAAGTAGTGATCGGAGTCGGTATTGGGATCAATGAAACCAGGGGTGATGGTAAACCCCAGCGCGTCTATGGTCTCGATGCCCGGCTTTTTGGGAAAAACGCCGATCGCGGAGATTTTATCGTCGCTGACCAAAATATCGGCCTGATAGGCCGGTTTGCCTGTCCCATCAATGATTTTCCCGTTTTTTATGAGCAACATAATAGCATCAATGACGGCAACAAAAGACATCTCCGGAGAGATGTCTTGATTATAACATTTTTTCGGAATTTTATTGCTTATCCCCCGGGCCCTCTAAAGGAAATCTCCTTCCTTCGCGGAAGTGCGGCGAGGATGGGTTCCGAGAATATTTGTTAGGCATCAGTAATTTATAAGCACTGCTCCGCTTGATTTTGGGGATTTCATTGATCAATTCTTTATATTTTGGATTTTGGCCCAAATGCAGGCGAAATGTGTCTGTAAGGTTTAACGGATCGAAGAGCGCTCGAAGAGACTCGTAAACTTTGACCTTCCCGCCAATGCCTTGGATGGTTGCCCATAGCTTGCGGTTGTCCAAGACGATCTCGGCGATGGCGACGTACTCGCTGTATCGCTGCAGCATCTTTCCGAATTCGCGATTTTTTTCTTGGAAAGTTTTGGCTTTTAAAGATGACCTGGTGGTCATCCCTTCCGGATTCAATATGGGGACCCATTCCGCGATTATGTTCACTGCCGCCCACGACGGCCATTTTGCTGCTTTGATAACCGACTCTATGACCGCTTCCTTTAGATCCACGGGTAAGGACTCGGGCTTTTTCATAAAGCCCTCCTGCTTTTCTTCCGGCCGCTCGACCTTATTTTCCAACCGAAAAGGGTCTGGGTGTTCCATAAGAGTTATCTATAATATAACGTATCTGTTCAGAAAAAAAAGCGCAAGACCCAGGGCGCAAAAAATGGCGGAGATAATCCAAAAACGCATGGTGATTTGTGTTTCCGGCCAACCAATAGCTTCGTAGTGATGGTGGATGGGGGTGGAAAGAAAGATTTTTTTACCCCATATTTTTTTACTGGCCATCTGGATGATGACGGATAATGATTCGATCACCAATATGGGCGCGAACAGAGGCAAAAACAGGGTGGCGTTGGTCAGCATGGCTACAATGCCCATGGTGATGCCCAAAGCCATCGAGCCGGTATCGCCCATGAAAAAT
>CAYHSY010000041.1:0-7737 GCA_964359435.1 uncultured Candidatus Saccharibacteria bacterium | reverse complement strand
AAAACTCCACGAAGTTAAGGCTTCATGGAGTCCAGGATGTATCTGGCATTATGCACTCCTCGATTGTAGACGCCAAATAATCCGATTATGCTCTGATCATGCTGTGATTAGATCCAAACGTGGCTGTTCTAGGAGTCCGCGACATGAGACATGTTTATAGTTCTTACGGCGAGAGCATGCCGGAGAGGCACCTGGGCGAAATCGCCGTCCAAGAAGGTCTACCCGATACTTTAGAGGCGGTGGAAAGAGGCAATACGCATATCTGCCAAATGCTATTTACGTCCGTGAGGGAACTGCAATTATGCGGCGGGGCCAATCTGCTCGCCGATTTTATCATCAAGTTCGGGAGTCCTTCTCTGGGGTTTAACTTGTTGAAACTGACAGAAAATCCGAAAGAATGGAGTGAGTTCAGTTACATCCCGATAAGCACGGAAAAGAAAATAGCGCTCTGCCGGATGATAACAGAAAAAAGCCCATGCGAAACATGGGGCGAATCATGGCCATTGTTCTTGTTGGGCGTCGGGAGCATATGGGATATTCCGGAGGCAATCGCCATCCTCGCTGAGAAATTCATAGCTCTGGAAAATCCGCAGATGCTGTGGCAATGCATCGACAGTCGTGACATCTGGTTCAGCTTTAGCTTTCCGGAAAAGAACAAGATAGTGCTGGCCATGATCCGACTGGGACAGGAGCAGAAATTCGGATGTATCGAGCGGATAGCCAAACACCACGAAGACGTCGCGAGTTGCCTTGGCTCAACGCCGGATAGTCCATACAGCGGCCTAACCCAAGGAACCGTATGCGCCGCTGTCCAGACGCGCCAACAACAAATCCAAGCACGGAACAAACACTGGAATGATTTTGATGATTTGTTTGATCTTTGGTCAAAATTGATCGCCTTTACCGATCTTGCGGCAGAAACCGCGACGCTCAAAGACAAACTGATGGCTGAGATAATCCAAAATCTCGGTCAAAAAACAGCCAGGTATCTTCTTGCTAAGGACAAAAAAGAAGTTTTGTCTAAAATCCCCCCAGAACAACTGGAACAAATCCAAAGAATCGCCCGGCAAACCAGCAAACCCAATCCATCCGCCACATCTTAGCGATGAGCGGGTTTTTGTTTAGAGAAAAGCCGAACTCGTTAAAGCAGAGAGAAAATAAACAGTAATCAATCTAGGCGTCAAAACCCACTACAACCCTATAACACCATACACAAAAACATCGTATACAAAGTTATGCTAAAGTTGCGACTTCGATAAATGCAATTAATTTGGCTATCGCCAAATTAATTGCATTTATAATTCATTCTTATATACTAACTTCTATACTAACTTCATGGATCAAGAAAAAATGATGAAAATCGGCTGCGTGGCTAAAAAAATACTCATTCTACTTGGGGCCGGGTTAGCCTTAGGATTATCCGGTAGACCCGATCAATATTTTAAAATTATTAAGTCAGCGGCTAAAGAATGGCGAGATATAGATTCCAGAGTCTTAAAAAGGGCCATTAAAAAACTTTATAAATCAAAGCTTGTCCGGATCTCCGACAATGCCGACGGTTCAACTTCGGTTGCCTTAAGCGATGCCGGCTTAAAACGAACCCTACGGTTTAATCTGGATAAATTAAAACTTAAAAATCCCGGGAAGTGGGATGGGTTTTGGCGGATTGTTATATTTGATATACCCGAAAGCCAAAAACGAACTAGAGACGCCTTTGCTCGCAAACTGTTCGACTTGGGCTTCAAAGCAATCCAACGCAGCGTGTTCGCGTATCCGCACGACTGCAAAGACGAGCTGGAATTTGTGATAGAAATTTTTGAGTTAAAACCTTTTGTGCGTACAATGCTAGTCAAAGAGATAGACATAGGACTCGATTTGCGACACAGATTCAAAGTTTAGATTCCAATTTAGATTCTAATTTAGATTCTAAAAATTCAACAATCAACCGACCTGCATTAATTTGGCTATAGCCAAATTAATGCAGATTTTATAAATTCATCAAAAACGTTTTGCGGTGAACTTCCGAGGGGCCGAATTTTTTGATGGCGGCGAGGTGGGCGGCGGTGCCATAGCCCTTGTGCGCGGCAAAACCGTATTGCGGATATTTTTTATGCAATTTATCCATGAAACGGTCGCGAACGACTTTCGCCACAATAGAAGCAAGTTTAATGGCGGTGATTTTCTCGTCGCCCTTGATGATAGTTTTCAAGTTTGTAAGTTTTAAGTTTTTAAGTTCAAAACGCGGACTCAAATACAAACCGCCGTCGAGGAATATCCGCAATCCTTCCGCGGCAAAAGACGGGGACGACGCAACCAGGCGCACCGCCGCCCGGGTCGCGGCCAAGTTGGCGGCTTGCGAAATGTTAAGACGCTCGATGCCGCGCGGGTAAACACGCGAAACGGCAAATTTTATCCGCGGATGCCTCCTGATCCATTCATACCAACGAAAACGCTGGGAGGCGGATAGTTTTTTGGAATCGCGCAACGGCGGCAAGGCATCACCGCGCGGCACGGACAAGCCGGCCGGCAGAGCCAGAGCGCAAACCACCACCGGCCCGGCCAAAGGCCCGCGCCCGACTTCATCTATACCGATCACAAGACGCGGCATATATTTATATTATTTATTATTGCATATACGACAGGGACGTGATAATTTGAAAATAGTAATTCAAAACAAAATATACCGCTGTGACTTGCCCGCTTAGCTTGACGTCATTTGAGGGATTTAGCCATGAAGCGCGGCAAAATCTATGAAGCCATCCTGGGCCTTGCCTCACTCGCTACGGTCTTCGTCCACGCCGAAACCAGGCACAATGACAATGTCCGGCGTTCGGAAGAGGCCCGCTTGCGGGCTGAAAAGCTAGACCGAACTCTCGCGGAGCAAAAGGCCAAAGAGGAAACTCTGGGGTTCGAGCTTGCCGCCGCCAACGCCAAAATCGCTACCCTTGAAGCACGGCTCGATCCGGTGCAGATCTATGAAAAAGCGGATTATCTGGCCAGCTTGGTGGTTGTAAACCATGAGCCGCCCATCCTGCCCATTATTCCACCGACCTCGCATACCGGCGGCGGCGCCGGCTTCCTCATCAGGGTCAATGACGAACTGTATCTGCTTTCGGCCAGACACGTCGTAATGAACACCGACGAGACCATCGTCGATTCCATCACGGTCCGGCTCAAAATCCCCGGCTCCATACCACATTCGGCCGAAGTCGTGGGCTGGGACTATGAATTTGACTTGGCGCTTTTGCGCTTCAATGACGGCTTTACCTACGATGGACCGGCTGCCGAACTTGAAGATTCCGCCTCGCTCACCCCTTACGCTCCGGTCATGGCCATGGGGTCGCCTTTCAGCTTGGAATTCAGCGGCACGCTTGGGTACATTGCCAACGTAAACTCGCTGGGCATTCACAATACCAAAGAAAAGCACATGTCGGTCCGACGCCCGCAGGCATTGATTCATTCCGCGCCGCTAGTTCCCGGGCATAGCGGGGGCCCGCTCATCAACGCCGAAAATGGCAAGGTGGTGGGCTTGAATCTCCAGATCATGGCCTATGTCAGAGACAAAGCCGACCGATTCTACATAGCAGTCCCGTCAGAGGATATCATCCGCCTCATCCCCAAACTCGCGAAGGGCGGCGTGATACGCCATGGATTCATCCCGGGAGTCACTGTGCGCGACAGCGCGGCCATCCCGACTGCCGATTTCCCCGACAAAAGACGGCTGATCGCGGAAGGAGTGGTGGTCACTGGAACCGAGCCCGATACGCTGGGCGGCCTCACTTTCCGCCAAAAAGACCTGATCCTGGAGATCAACGGCATGCCAATTGCCGACGCGGTCGGCTTTATGCGGGAAATCATGCACCAAGACCCCGGCGCCATCGCGCATATCAAACTCATCCGCGCCGGCACGGTGATCGAGTCCAGCATAAAGCTCGAAGAACATGCGCATGGTATGTAAAACCAATTCCGGCCCGATGTCGCCAATCACTTGGCTCTTCGGACCGGATTTTTGTTGTCATGTCAAATTGATTTTTATATTTTGATCATCTATTATTTTGAACAGTACATCGTCTCTTTGAAATCTTTTTCTATTTGGAAAGGTAGCGGCCATGCGCAAAGCACTCAAGGTCCTGTTCGGACTTTTCGTCATCACGGCCATCTCCGCGGGCTTCTGGTTTACTCTGAACCATTATGAAACACGCGTTGTCACGTTGGAGTTGTCCTCGAAACGCCCGCCGGATATAACACTGGAAGATTTGGCAAAACTAGAGGATGAATGGCGGCTGCGAGAAGAAAAACGCATTACCAATCTCAAGGCGGACCTCCAAGCGCTGGACAACGCCGTGCAAGATCGGGAAAAGTACGGCAATTTCTTAAACGAACGACTCACGGCCTTGGAAACACGCTTGACCGACCGCGAACTGCTAACGGGACGATTGAATGAGATGCAAGAAAAACTCCTGGAGTTCACCATAGAAATCAAGAGCCAAGAGGCCCTGGTGCTTCCGGAGCGCTTCGCTGACGATTTGTCGTTCATGGTCAACATACAAGTATTCGCCGTTATAACCAAAAGGACATCGGACGGACACGGCGAATTGCGGATGGAAACGAAAGAAGGCCTCTCCGGCTGGGTTTCCAATATCAACGGGGAACCCATCGTCTTTGCGGCGGGACATTTCGACAGAGCATACCTCACAGGTGATCCGGTTTGCCTCTTCGCTGACGGACGACCTTCGACCACGCTTAACCTATTTGCCTGGAGCGCAGGCGAGGATGTCGCAATCTTCAAGTTCAAACCCGGTTACAAATATGAAGGCGGTTACGCGGAACTGGGCGACTCCGACGAACTCAAACGCCTCTCTCCGGTCGCGGTCATCGGCTCACCGGAGGCGCTGTCGCAGAACACGCATTTCATGGCGAGTTATGGCTATGTCATGGATCCGAGATTCAAATCCAAATACAGCGGACCGCAACCCTCCGTCATCTTGCACTGGGCCATCTGTAATTCCGGTAACTCCGGCGGACCACTCTTGGATCGTTACGGCCGAGTCATTGGCATGAACGTCATGGTCATGGACGGCTCCACTTGGATTGCCGGGGGAGAAGGCAAGCTGAAGGACATAAAGTTCCGTTCCCTGGTCTACGGCGCAACCCCCATCAATGACATCAAACGACTTCTCCCCAAGCTCATGAAAGGTGACGAGGTGAAGCATGGCTGGGTGAGCGGTTTGGAAATCAAAACGTCCTCGCTGATTCCGCCTAACGACTTCGAACGCCTCGGCATCCCGCAACCAAAGGATAACCTGCCGATTATCACCAGGGTATCGCAATCCTCCGGCGGAGCCAAGGCCGGCATCAAACTCGGCGACACTCTGGTTTCCGTGAACAACGTTCCTGTGACTGATGAAGTTGACTTCTACCGCGAGATCATGCACATGAACCCCGGAGAGACGGCGAAAATCATGGTGAGACGCGAAGGCAAGGACACCGAGCTCTTCGCAAAAACGTCCACTTTCTTCTGGTCGCCTCCAGACCCGCCGCCGATGGTGATTGAACCCTCCAAAAAGAAGTGATATCCCGCCCCTCGCTCGCGCAACGCGCCGGGGGCTTTTTCTTTTTCCGGCGATTGGTAGAATGAGGATACACATATAATATGCCCCGCTTCACCCACCTGCATACTCATTCACATTATTCGCTTTTGGATGGCCTGGCTAAAATTGACCAGCTAGTCAAGCACGCCAAAGAATTGGGGATGGACTCACTCGCCCTGACCGACCACGGCAATGTTTATGGCGCCATTGAATTTTATAAGGCCGCAAAAAAAGAGGGCATCAAGCCCATCTTGGGCGTGGAGGCCTATATCGCCCCGGGTGACCGGAGAGACAGAAGCGGCAAAGACGATAATAAATATTTTCACTTGGTACTCCTCGCGGAAAACGACATCGGCTGGAGAAATTTGATCAAGCTCATCACGCGCGCGAATTTGGAGGGTTTTTATTATAAGCCGAGGATGGATAAAGAAATTCTACGCGAACACCACGAAGGCCTCATCGCTCTTTCCGCCTGCCTCGGCGGAGAGGTTTCGCGCCAGCTTATCGACCGCAGGGACTATGAGGGCGCAAAGAAAATTGCGCTGGAATATGATGAAATTTTTGGACGAGGCAATTTTTTCATAGAAATCGGCCATCACCCCGGTATTCCCGAAACCATCCCTCAACGCGAAGGTCTCTTGAAAATCGCCCGAGAAACGGGAATCCCGCTCGTCGCGACTCAAGATATCCATTACTTGAAGAAAGAGGACGCGGAAGTACACGACATCCTGCTCGCCATAGGCACGGGCGATTTAGTATCCAAGCCGGACCGGCTCACGCTCCGCAGCGACGACTTTTCCATGCGCACTCCCGACGAGATGGCCGCGCTTTTTACGGAACTCCCGGAGGCGATAGAAAACACGGCGAAAATCGCCGACCGATGCAATGTCAATATCAAACTGGGCGAGACGCAACTCCCCAAGTTTCCTCTGCCTCCCGACGTGAACGCCAATACCTATATGCGTGGACTGATTGAGGAACGCATTGCCGGACGCTACCCCGAGCTTACCCAAACAGTCAAAGACCGCCTGGAATACGAGCTTTCGGTCGTCGAAAAAATGGGGTTTGCAGATTACTTCTTGATTGTGCAGGATTTCATCAATTGGGCTAAAGAACGCGGTATCGTGGTGGGGCCCGGGAGGGGCTCAGCCGCCGGCAGCTTGGTTTCTTATGTTTTGGGCATCACGGACGTCGACCCCCTGCATTATGAATTACTATTCGAAAGATTCCTCAATCCGGACCGCATCCAAATGCCCGATATTGACGTGGACTTCACCGACCGGCGGCGCGATGAAGTCTTCGGCTATCTTCAAGAAAAATACGGACTGGACCATGTGGCGCATATAATCACTTTTGGAACCATGGCGGCGCGCGCGAGTATCCGCGATGTGGGCCGCGCTTTGGGTATAAGCTACGGTTTTTGCGATCAAATCGCCAAACTCATCCCCTTCAACCAGGACTTAAGCGAGGCGTTGGAAGGGGTGGAAGAATTAAAAAAACTTTACGCGGAAAATGCCGATGCCAAACGTATAATTGACCTCGCTAAAAAAATGGAAGGGGTGGCACGGCACGCCTCCGTCCATGCCTGCGGCACGGTGATTTCCAAAAATCCCCTGACTGATTACCTGCCGCTCCAACACGCGCCGCAGGACGAAAAAGTGGTGCTGACCCAATTTGAAATGCACAGCGTGGAAGACCTGGGGCTGCTCAAAATGGATTTACTGGGTTTAAAAAACCTGACCATCATTGAAGACACCCTGCGGCTGGCTTTGGAGGGTCGCGGTGAAAACGTGGACATGCGGCGCATACCCTTAGACGACACCCCTGTTTTTGAATTGCTCCAAGCTGGCGACACGACCGGCGTGTTCCAGCTGGAATCCTCCGGGATGCGGCGTTATTTGAAAGAGTTGAAGCCATCCAGCATTGAGGACATTGTGGCCATGGTTGCCCTCTACCGCCCGGGTCCAATGGACCTGATTCCGGAATATATAGACGTGAAACACGGCCGCAAAGCCGCGACATATCTCCACCCCAAACTGGAGCCAATTTTGGGGCGTACCTATGGCGTGGGCGTTTATCAAGAGCAGATGATGCGCATCGCCCGCGACTTGGCCGGCTTCACGCTGGCGGAAGCGGACACCCTGCG
>CAYHSY010000040.1:0-8297 GCA_964359435.1 uncultured Candidatus Saccharibacteria bacterium | reverse complement strand
AGGATCGTATTTTGGGTCTTATTTATCCTGAACGCGATCCCTTGGGCGTTAACTATAGCGTCATTCAGTCAAAAATCGCCATCGGTTCCGCCGGTTTTTGGGGCAAGGGTTTTAGGCAGGGGACGCAGGTGCAGTTGGGTTTTTTGCCCGAGCCGCAAACGGATTTTATTTTTTCGGCGTTTGTGGAGGAGTGGGGGCTTTTCGGCGGCCTGGTGGTTATTCTGGCATTCTTGGCTTTACTGATACGCATGGCGATCATCGGCATGGCCGCGCATGATAATTTCGCCAAATTCGTCTGCCTCGGCACCTTCATAGTTTTTCTGGTGCACTTCATTTTCAATATCGGCTCGGCAGTGGGGTTGTTGCCGGTTATCGGCGTGCCATTCCCATTTTTCAGTTACGGCGGCTCCAACATCTTAATGAGCGCGATTTTGATTGGCCTGGTTCAGGGCATTACCATAAGAAATTATTTTTAACATGAAATTATTGCTTGGAGTTTTCCGTTACCACATTGTTTTCTTAGCCGCGGCCTCGCTTTTGTTTTCTTATTTTATTTACAGTTTACAGCCGGTTGCCGAAACGCCGGGCCTGCCAGTCGAGATTTATGTAGGTAAGGGGTCCGGTCTTGGCGAGGTTCTTTCCGATCTGGAAAAACGGGGCATCATCCGTTCCGCGCGAGCTATCCGTTGGTATGCCATCGTTTCCGGAAGCGCGCACCTTTTGAAACCCGGTTTTTATCTGATGAGTTCCGCCGAAGGCGGGGTCAGTATTATGGAAAAATTGGTGGCCGGCCCCCGGGATATCGTGGTGCCGATTATTGAAGGGTCTACCTTGAAAGACATTGACGCTCAACTTTCGAGCATCGGGGTTGTGACCGCCGGTTCCCTCGCGGTTTTGAAGCCGGCGGATTTTGCGCCGGAGTTCCCGTTTCTTGCCGGCCAGAAATCATTGGAAGGTTTTTTGTTGCCCGATACTTACCATTTGGCTCTGCACTCCGATCCTAAAATTGTTGTCCGGCGTTTTTTGGAAAATTTCCGTGCCAAGGCGGCGGCGGAATTGGGCGGTAAGAGCGGGTCCGTGCTTCTGCGCGTTTTAACCATCGCTTCACTCGTGGAGAAAGAGGTGCCGGATCGCGGCGAGGATAGGGTTTTGGTTGCCGGTATTATTGAGCGGCGGCTCAAAATTGGCATGGGTCTCCAGATTGACGCGACCGTACTTTATGCCAAATGCGGTTTCCGCTTGATATCTTGTCCCGACCGGCGCCTCGCGCGAGTCGATTTTGAAAACCCGTCGCCATATAACACTTATGTTCATCGCGGCCTCCCGTCCACGCCTATCGCAAACCCGGGCCTTTCCGCCATCCGCGCGGCCCTGAATCCCAAGAAAAGCGATTATCTTTTTTATCTTTCCGATCCCAAAACCAAACGCACTATTTTCAGCCGCGACTTTGACGAACACAACGATAACCGTGCCAAATATCTGGGGTTATAAAAACAAAAAGCCGCACCTTGTAGGATGCGGCGGATCTGCTTATTCACCGTTTTGCTTTTCAGCCGGTTTGGATCCGGCGTTTTGTCCGAGTTTTTTGCAGTCGTCAGCCAGTTTTTTGAGGCGCTGCTCAAGTTGTTCAATCCGCGACGGGATGTTGGAGAGTTTTTCGCAGCACAGCAAGATGAAGAGTGCTAAGGGGCCCAGGAGCATGGTAAGGAGAAACCAGCTACAGCCATCTCGATTCTTGTTTTGCGCGATGCCGGCGACGATCATCCCGAGAGTGAACCAACCTACTACGACTTCTTCGTGTTTCATGGTCGACTCCCAACTTTGTGAATGTGGAGTGGGGGATTGCCTCACTTCTTTTCGGTTTTGGCCCGTACGGCTCGCGCGGCGCGTTCTTCCTCGCAGAGCCGTTCCATGATTTGCGTGTCTGCCGATGTTTCGTGCCACGGGATCTGGCTCCAAGTGTTCCATCGTTCGGATTGGGGGATGGTGTTCAAAGCGTGGATCCAGGTGTTGTAGAGCGCGTTGAATTGCGCGTCCATCTCCGGACCAACCTTTTCTCCGCGTTGCGTTTTGATAAGGATTTGGACGAATATGGGTCCGAACCCATCAAGTCCCGTCATGCTCTCTTTTTTGACCAGACCTTCATCCACCGCGAGAGCCATGATGTTCATGGGCGACATCCGCGACACCTCTTTGTAGGCGTGGTCCTTGAAGTCATACTCTTCGCCCTCCTGTCGCAGCGTTTCTTCCCAAGCCCCCCAGCGATCGGCGCGAGGGAATCTGGTGAAAACGACTTTTATGAAAAGGGCGGTACTTTTGAATATGTTCGCAGCTTCACTAATCTCATCCGCGAGGGGCGCGGGATCTTGTTGTGGCCCCTGTGATTGCTGCCCGTAGATTTTGTCGAGTAGCGTCGCGGCCTCCATGAGCCGGAGATTGCCCAGCACGAAATTGGATCCTATCTCGTCCAACTCCTTGGTTATTTCTTCATTGAGCCGGTCGTGGTCTGCGAGGACTGCCAGAAAGTTCAATTCTATCCAAGCCAGGACGGGACGCATGTCCACGATTTCCTTTCGATATGCCTCGTAGGCGATGCGCCGCGCCTCTTCTTGCTTCAAGATTTCTCGCGCCTGTTCGAGCTGTTTGGCCTCCTCTGTTTTCTTGGCAGGGTCATCCTGGGCGGAGAGGTCAGCACAGGCGATGGCGAAGATACCGAAAACCGTAGCAGCAAGACCCAGCCGATTTTTCTGGAACATGACAGTTCTCCTCGTTGAAAATGGGGTAAATGTGAAAGTGCCGCGAACATCCCCATGCTAGCTTATAATCATATTGAAGTCAAATAAAAATCCCGCCGGCGGATGTCGCCAAAGCGGGGTGCGCGGTTCGCTTCATTCCGTTTTTTCCCACTCCTTCCAGCGCGGGGAAGCGGGTAGATTGCGGTAAAGGCCGTTGATGCTTTTTTCCAGATTGGCGAGGAGCGCGGCGTAAGCCGAAGCCATAGCTTCGCTCCGCGCGGGCGTGACGCTTTCGAGCGCCATATTGCTCGAAAGGTTATTGAGGCGTTTCAGATTTTCATCCATCTTTTGGGCCTCGCCTTCCGGCAGGGCATTGTTGTCGGCCAGGATTCCGAGGAGTTGGAGGTTGTGATATGTTTGCGGTTTGAACAGATCGTTCACCACAAACTCCCATCGGCGGGACTCCGGTACCACCCAGTTAAAGTGGGCTCGGATTCGCGCGCTGAATTCTTTGGCTGGTCGGGCAAATACCCCCAATGATTTTTCGACAATCCGGTCCAACTCGCTCTGGGGCAGGTTGTTTTTCTCGGCCTTGGCGATTTCGCCGTCGATTCGAAGATATTCCCGCAACAACCGCTGGAATTCCCGGCCGCTTTCATCCACCTCTCTCGTGGAACCGGCGCCGACCAGCAGTTCCTTGTCGGCGAGAATCGCGAGATAGTTCAGGTCGCTCCGCGTTTCCCAAGGCATCGTGTTCATCAGCGTGTTGCGCCGCGCGGCGAAGTTTGCGGCCCGCGTTTCTTTGTCAGTCGGTTCCCCGGCGAATGCGCCTATGCACATGAAGGTCAAGGCGGACCAGATGAAAACGGAGAGGAGGGCGATGGCAAAATCGTGACCGAAGGTGTTGTCGGGGTTTTTCACGTCAGCTTCCTCAAAAACGATTTTGATTGATGCCCGGCCCCACGGCGGAACTGGGCGAGAGCTTGCTTCAATTTAGCATTTCCCGGCCTCCCGCGCAACTATTGACTTTATTATGGAGGTCTGTTATGCTGTATAAGTTATCAACACCTAAGACGAGGGGGTGTTGACACGGGTAACCTCATGCCCTATACTCTTAAACATATAGATTTCATTAACAGAGAAAGCTTCCCAAAGTATGGGTGAGTTTTCTTTGCGCTTTTTTGTATATATTTAAGTGAAATTTATCGGCAGTATCATACATAAGTTTCATTCTGTTCTTTTGTCGGTTGGTTGATTGAGTATCTGGTGAACAAGTAGTGCTTATTCATTATTAAATAACAAACGCTCCACCACGTTATGTTACCCAAATTACCCACCAAGACGTTTTCGGCGCATCCGGGTCCGTTGGTCGCTCAACCCAACCTGGCCGAAATCCAAATTAATTCTTATAAGAGATTTTTAAAAGATGACGTCCGGGAGCTCCTGGATGAAATCTCGCCCATTAAAGATTATTCCGGCAAAGAGTTAGAACTCCATTTTACGGATTTTTATTTGGATGAGCCCAAGTACGACGAAGAATATTCCAAATTCAAGGATTTAACTTACGAAGCCACTCTCCGCGTGACGGCCCGCCTCACCAACAACCGCTCCAAAATAAAAAGAGAGCAGGAAGTTTACTTCGGCGATTTCCCGGTCATGACCGATCGCGGCACATTCATCATCAACGGAGTGGAACGCGTGGTGGTCTCCCAGCTTATTCGTTCTTCCGGTGTCTATTTTACGGGCAATGTTTGGCGGGGCCGCAAACTTTTTGGCGCGAAAATTATCCCCAATCGCGGCGCTTGGTTGGAATTTGAGACCGACCCCGATGGTTTCATCGGCGTAAAGATTGACCGCAAACGCAAATGCTCCGCTTTTGATTTATTAAAAATCTTCGGCGGTGTTTCTAATGAGGATCTGGTAAAGATTTTCAGCGATGTCGATCACGGTGTCATCCATCATGTGCCGCAGACAATTAAAAAGAGCGCGACTACCATGGACGAGACCTATCTGGAAATCTATAAACGTCTGCGTCCGGGTGACTTGGCGACCGCCGAAAATGCCAAGAGCTTGATCGACGCCACCTTTAACCGTTTGGATCGCTACGACCTTTCGGAAGTCGGCCGTTTTAAAATCAACCAGCGCTTGAAGGACTTGGATAAAATCAAGGTGTCTCCCGGCGAGGGCGGCGCCTCCGGCAAAAAAGACGCCGATTCGCGTCTTTTGGGTTTCGATGATTTGGTTTATATATTAAGGGAAGTTATACGGCTCAATAACGATCAGACATCCGAGCCGGATGATATTGATCATTTGGGTAATCGTCGCGTGCGTCCCGTGGGTGAACTTTTACAGAATAAGCTCCGCGTCGGTTTGGCGCGCATGCGCCGCATTGTTCAGGACAGGATGTCCACGCTTGATTTGGATACGTTGTCTCCGGCCCAACTCATCAATGCCAGACCGCTTATTTCCGTGGTTAAGGAATTTTTCTCTTCTTCCCAGCTTTCACAGTTCATGGATCAGGTGAATCCGTTGGCGGAAATTGAGCACAAGCGCCGCATCAGCGCCATGGGTCCCGGCGGTTTGACCCGCGAACGCGCCGGTTTTGAGGTCAGGGACGTGCACCGTTCCCATTATGGGCGCATTTGTCCGATTCAGACGCCGGAAGGCGCGAACATCGGTCTGGTGAGCCATCTTGCCAACTTCGCTCGTCTTAATGAATTCGGTTTTTTGGAGACGCCTTATGTCGTCGTTAAAAAAGGAAAAATTACGGACGAAGTGAAATGGCTGAACGCCTTGGAGGAAGAAAGGCATAAAATCGCCCATGCCGGTACGCCTTTCGATGATAAGGGGCGTATTTCGAATGATATGGTGGAGGCGCGCATTAACGGCGAGCCGGGTCTTTGCGGCCGCGATGAAGTGGATTTTATAGACGTCGCCCCGAACCAGAGTATCAGCGTGGCCACTTCTCTGATTCCGTTTTTGGAACACGATGACGCGAACCGCGCTCTTATGGGTTCCAACATGCAACGCCAGGCAGTCGTTTCTATCAAGGCCTCGGCGCCTTATGTCGGCACCGGCATGGAAGAGCGCGCCACGCGTGACTCCGGTCATTTGGTTATCGCGCCCGAAGAAGGGGAGATCGGCGATGTGGACGCTAAGAGGATTGTCTTTAAAGGAAAATCCGGCAATAAAACCTACAATCTTAATAAATTCAAGCGTTCCAACCAGTTTACCTGCATCTCCCAGCGTCCATTGGTCATGAAAGGCGATAAGGTGAAGAAGGGTGCCATTCTGGCCGATGGTCCGGCAACTGATCACGGCACTTTGGCGCTTGGCCAGAATCTCCTGGTCGCTTTCGTTTCTTGGGGTGGTGCGAATTTTGAAGACGCCATCGTTCTCTCGGAGCGCGTGGTGGCCCAGGACCTTTTCACCTCTATTCATATAGAAGACCATTATTGCGATGTCCGTGACACCAAGCTCGGTCCGGAAGTCACAACTCCCGATATCCCGAATGTCTCCGAGGAAAAACTCCGCAACTTGGACGAAGACGGCATTATCCGCGTCGGCGCTGAAGTTAAATCCGGCGATATTTTAGTCGGTAAAATTTCGCCTAAGGGCGAAAGCGAGTTGACTGCCGAAGAGCGCTTGCTGCGGGCGATTTTCGGCGAAAAGGCCCGTGATGTCAAGGATACTTCTTTGACCATGCCTCACGGCAAATCCGGCCGCGTGGTTGGCATCAAAGTTTTCTCGCGCGAGAGCGGTGATAAACTTGAACCGGGCATCATCAAAAGAGTTCAGGTGGAAATTGCCCAGCTCCGCAAAGTTATGGCCGGCGACAAGCTGGCTGGCCGTCACGGCAACAAGGGTGTTATTTCTCAGGTCCGTCCGGTGGAAGACATGCCTTATTTGGCTGACGGCACTCCGGTTGACGTTGTTTTGAATCCACTGGGCGTCGCTTCGCGTATGAACCTGGGTCAGATTTTGGAAACGCATTTGGGCTTTGCCGCCCAGGCGCAAGGTTACCGCGCCCTGACTCCGGCCTTGTCCGGAGCGACTGAAGAGGAAATCAGGCAGGAGCTCAAAAAAGCCGGTTTGCCGGAAAATGGCAAGATGGTGGTTTATGACGGCCGCAGCGGCGAGACCTTCGGTCAGCCGGTCACGGTAGGCGTCATTTATATGATGAAACTTAACCATTTGGTGGAAGACAAAATTCACATGCGTTCCATCGGCCCCTACTCCTTAATCACCCAGCAGCCATTGGGTGGCAAGGCCCAGTTCGGCGGCCAGCGCTTCGGTGAAATGGAAGTTTGGGCGCTCGAGGGTTATGGCGCCGCTCACACGCTTCAAGAAATGCTCACCATTAAATCCGACGATGTGATGGGCCGCTCCGCTGCATACGAGGCCATCATTAAAGGCGAGCCGATCAAGAGCCCCAACATCCCGGCTTCCTTCAACGTGCTGGTTTCTGAACTCAAGGCCTTGTGCCTTGACGTCGATATTATCAAAAACGGCGAAGAGCCGGAGGCCAAATAATCATCACGCAAAACTATGGATTTCAAAGGCATAAAACTTAGAGTGGCGTCCCCGGAGGATATTTTGCGTTGGTCGCATGGCGAAGTGATTAAGCCGGAAACCATCAATTACCGTACCCAGCGCCCGGAAAAAGACGGTCTTTTTTCCGAGCGTATTTTCGGCCCCACCAAGGACTGGGAATGTTATTGCGGCAAATATCGCCGTATTCGTTATAAGAATGTCGTGTGCGATAAGTGCGGCGTGGAAGTCACGCGCGCCATCGTCCGCCGCGAGCGCATGGGCCATATCTCTCTCGCCGCGCCGGTCATGCATATCTGGTTTTTGAAGAGTATTCCGTCCAAGATCAGCTTGCTCCTGGAGGTGTCGTCTCAGAAATTGGAGAAAGTTTTCTACTACGCCGCCTATATAGTGACCTCTGTGAATGAAACTAATCGCAAGCGGGCCCTGGCTGATCTTGACGCTGAATTTAAATCGCGTAAAAAATCCGACGGCGAGGAAGCGGGCGAGCAGGAAAATAAAAAATCAAAAAAGCAGAAAGGTAAAAAAGAACCCAAAGACATTTTGAAGGCCGGATTTTTGGCGGCCAAAAACGCGCTTCAGGAACTGTCCGTGGGCGACGTGTTTTCCGAAGCCGAATACTATAATTTGGCCAAGCGTTTCGGCGATGTGTTTGAGGCCGGTTCCGGCGCCGAAGCTATCCGTAAAATTTTAGAAGACGTGGATTTGAAAAAGGTTATTTCCGAAACAAAAAAAGCATTGAAAGAGGCGGATCCCTTGACGGAAGCGCGGCTTTCCCGCCGCTTGAAGCTGGCCTCCTCCATGTTCGCGGAGGCATTGCGTCCGGAATGGATGATTTTGACCGTTTTGCCGGTGCTTCCGCCGGATTTGCGCCCCATGGTTGCGTTGGATGGCGGCCGCTATGCCACCTCTGACTTAAACGATCTTTATCGCCGCGTCATCAACCGCAACAATCGCTTGAAAAAACTTTTGGAAATTAAAGCGCCGGAAGTTATTGTCACGAACGAAAAA
>CAYHSY010000039.1:0-8304 GCA_964359435.1 uncultured Candidatus Saccharibacteria bacterium | reverse complement strand
CACTCCGGAACTGCTAATTAGGGAGTGTTTCAGAATTCTCAAACCGGGAGGCGCCATCATCGGCGCGGTGCCTTTTATAATAAAAATCCATCAGGAGCCCTACGATTTCTTGCGCTATACCAACTTCATGCTCCAAAAATTATTCGTTGACGCGGGATTCAAAAAATACGAGATAGAGCCGTTGGGCAGCACGGCGAATTTATACCGCTTTTCTGAAAAATTTTTCTTCGGTCAATTATTATCGGAAACCAAAAGTTTTAGAAAGATTATCGTCCATCTCGCCCGTATTTTATCACGCTCCCTAACCATTGTCTTCTGGCCTTTGTATAAAAAAGTCGGAGTGTCAAAAAACTACCCGGAAGGATACGGATTTATAACTTATAAATAACGGCGGTTGAATTTTCAAAAATCTTTTTGCCAATTTCCGGATCCCTGCCCCACACGGAATTCTTTTTATCGAAGTAAATATAATCCATACGGTATTTATCTATATTAAGTTTTGATTTTAAATAAAAATTATACGCTAACAATCTATCACCCAATTCATCGGGGTGTATTTTACGATCATAATCACCGAAGGCCGCGTCAAAATGTTTATCGCCCCATTGCTCTACGGTCAAATAATATAACCCATTTTCTTTCAAAATTAAATTTTTAAATTCTTCACTGTTCAAACCGAAGAGACCAGCCATAATTTCAAAGCGCTCCCACAATTCACTATTAGAAGCCGGTGTCCCAAGACCAAACGGCAAAAATAATCTGTTATGGGAAAAAAGTTGGATAGCCGGATTAATTTCGAAGGAAATCGTGCCGACCACGGAATCTTTTGGGGTATTTACCCTAAGCCATTCGTAACTTTCATACCTATCTTTTGGAATATAAAAAGCCGGCGCGTGTTTCTCCGCATACGCATATTGTCCGTATAAATTCGAACCCAAAATCCACGCCATAAACAATCCGTACCATAATCGGCCTGCCTTCCCCCAGAAATACAACAAATAAACGCGGTATGCAATTAAAAATATCGCCAGAGCTACCGGCAAAAATTGCACCCGATACCAATGATCCGGCTGGGCATTAAAACCGGTTATCACTTGGATGTTCACAGCCACCGCAAACGACGCCAGGTAAGCGGACAAAAACACCCACGCTTTCTTATTAATATGGCGAAGCGCGTACCATAAAATCGGTACCAAAATCACAATCCTTATATAGTGCTTCCACACACTCTCAAGCCTAAAAAATCGGCCTATCTCCCCGCCCAAGCGCGTAATGACATCGGGGGACAACTTGGAAAGTTCCAACCAATTAAGCCAGTAAAAAATAGATATGGCGGCGCCGATGCCAAAAATCACCCCTACCCTTCTTGTTAGATACGGGTGACGTTGAATAAAGAAAATGGCTGCCATTAAAACCAGGGCTGTCGCCGCCGCCGCCCAATCATAAGGATAGGTATAAAACAACAACCCAAAACTTAAACCCGCAAAAACCGTATTCCGCCTGCCCCCTCGCCGCAGCGCACGCATCAATGAATAGGCAAAAAGCGCCGCAAACACAAAAGTGATTTTGGGCTCGTCAAATTCGGAAAAATGAATTAAGGATGGCCGGCTAAAAGGCGCGATGGCCGACCAAATTTCATTGAAGGCCGAGGTATTAGTCGGGGGCAAAGCCAAGGCCAATTTAGGCGCCATAATAAAAATCAAAGCAAAAACAGAGGCGGGCGTTGGCGCTGAAATAATCTCGTAGGCCAAAAGATACATCAATAAAAATATTATCGCCGGTAGAAGAAAATCGGAGATGATTAGGCCGCTTTTCACGGAGCCGGTTAATTTCATAAGCGTTCCCAAAATCAATGAGTTCAGCGGTGAGGCGATCGAGGGCCCCCCTCCGTGCTCTGCCGTGCTGAAATCTCCTCCAAATTCCCGCCCCCAGAAAACCGCCGCGGCTTTGGGCGCGTAAAAAAGTGATTCGTCGTAATATTCGTTGGGAGTAATCGGCTGATACGCGCCACCGGCTTCATCGGAAAAAAAGGCGGGGATAAAAAAATGATGGCTGGCATAAATTAAACCAATAGTCAGAGCTAAGACCAGAGCCAACCAATGTTTTTTAATCCTTAAAATTAACATATTCACAACAGATGACTAATTTCTAATTGACCTAATCAAATCCCAATGATTAAATACCCAATGTCTAAAAAAGAATCAGTTTTCCCATTGGTCATTTTATCATTAGCATTGGTCATTGATTAGAATAATTAAGTTAATTAGAAATTCTCTATTTGAGCTTGTATATAGCCGTCGGCGGGCCGAATTCTCTAATTTTAAATAAATTACCGATCCATCCTTTATATTGCGCCTTGGTCAAGGAGTACACCTCCTGGGGCAAACCGAAAAAAACAATAAGTTCGGCTCCACGAGTTGCTTCCCTGAAATTAACAAATCTTTGGGCTGTTAAATCGCTTGGAGTCACGATCAAATAATCATACTCATTTTTTTTCAGATATTTCGCCAACTCGACATAAAACTCTTCATTTCCAACGGCATCCAGATTCAATGCGTGAAAACTTTTATAACCGTGAGGATTTTCCGCAAAGGAAATCTCGGCTGACTCGGACTTCCGCTCGGATGACGGGTCAATCACCACCTGCTCTCGAAGCGCGGCCTCAACCGTTACCAAACGCATTCTTTTGGCCGCGACCGCGATCTTCTCTCCTGCAGCAATATTTTCTTCCGCCCATTCACGCGCCAAGGACTTGGAATCACCCCTCAAAGCCAAATAATCTAAACGCAAAGCGACCACCAAAGACGAAGCGAGTATAAAAACGATCACCATATATTTAAATATTTTTATATTTGAATATCGAAATATCTCCGCCAATCCATGACCGCCTAAAATCGCAAATATAGGAAAAAGCCCCAACGTAAACCGATGGGCGTAATAAAAGAAAAAATAAAAAATTAGAATATAAAAAACCGTAAATAAACCGGACAACCAAGCAAATCTGTTCCGACGCCATATGAGAACAACGAGGCCGAACAAAGCCATAATCAGAATCGCCGGCTCTGAAACAGCCACGGGCCATAAGAATTCATAGAACGATTTCGTGGCTCCAAGCAATGTCTTCGCCGCCGCCACGGACACATCCTTCTTGAAACCCAATCCCGCCGGATAAAGCAATATCGGGATAACAGCTGAAACTATGAAAATCGCTGCGGCTGCGTAAGTGATTTTATCGCGTAAAAAAGCCCGCCAACCCCGTTTTTCAAAACAAAAATAGTATAAAAACATCAAAGGCGCGGCGAAAAGCGATATAATATTAAAGCCAACCCCAATCCCGCCCACGGCCGCCGCCAGCATGTATCGCCGACGGAAAGACCATATTTGATTTGATAAAATAGCAAGAACTGCCGCAATGGAAAGCGCCAACCATATCCAATGCCTAGCGCCCATAGACATGGTAATGTGGAGTAAACTGGTTGCTAAAAGTAAAGCCGAAAACAATCCGGTACTCTTATTGAATAGATTGCGGCCAACCTCATAAACAAGGTAAACCGTCAAAACCCCGGCCAGCACGCTTAGAAATCTGGCAATCAAAAAGAATGGCGAAAGGTCGGACAAAAGATAATTCTGCAGCTCTAAAAAAGGGAAGGCGCCGGTCAAAAATGCCCAAACCGCCGCGCCGCCCATGTAAAGCGCGAAAAACGGCAAATACAAATATGATGCGTATGGCAGATAAAACAATATAGGTTCAAACTCGGCCGAATGCAAAACCGGAAAAACCGTCTTCAATTGCATCATTTTAAGAGCGGCTAAGATAAACGGCGGCTCATCATCGTGGAGTTGAAGCGGCAAGCCGTAACTGATGCCCGCCAGTCTCAATACCAGCGCTAATCCCAAAATAACCAATAACAAAAAATTTTCCCTTTTTAAAGTTGAAATCATTGGAAATAAAATGATAGGAAATTAAAGCAAATATGGAATTTCGTTGTTAACTGTCCCATATTTCGCTTCACCTTTCATAAGGAGTTGCACGGTTTCTACGACACGCTCCGGAGAAATACTCCGCAATGATTCGTTGGAATCACTTGGCGGATTTTTATGATTGTACGTGGTGATGCTCGGACTTGTATGAAAAAAGTTGAAAAGACACACCGATTTTCCCAAAGGCCCATACATAAACGGGGTTTCCGGCCCATAGAGCGCGACATTTCGGAGTCCCGTCATCGTGGCAAAATGCGGATTACCGCTGTCATTGGTTATGAGAATATCCGCCGCGGTAAAAATCTCCAGCAATTCACGGAGTGTCGCCGTCTGTCCGCAAAAATTGATGCACCGCGGGTTTGCGACTGATTGTTCAATATACCGCGCCACTTCATCGTGCGCGGCGACTCCCACCATAACAACGGCGTATTCCGGATAATTCGCCAAAATTTGTCGCACGACTTCCACATACTGCTCTTTCGGATAATCACGCATGGGAAGCATTTCGCCCACCGTCGGCGCAAGAAGCACAAGAGGCCGCGCCTGGTCCAAACGGGCCGCCACACGCTTGAGCACCGCATCTTTGAGCGCCGGGTCGGAATTGTAAACCGGTGTGACAATTTCGTTATTAGGAATCGGGCCATCCCAATTGTAATACTGCGGCGAAGAAACTAACGCTGTCTTAGTAAGCGCAAGGAGATTTTTGGCTATATGCATGTTTTGATTAAAATTGCACTTCGCATCCATAAAATTACCTCGATAGAGTCCACCCATGGTATAACCGTAAAATCCGGCCCGGCGGCGCGCCTTAATACAAAACGAGAGAATCGCGGAAATCCTCGTAAAAAGTTCGTAGTCGATAATAAGATCAAGATTCTTTTTGGAAAGCGCGTACACTTGCTTGAAAATGGAAAGTATCAGAGTCCCGATGTTTTTATTATCAAGCGCATATACATCCTCCCGCGCAATCACGTCAAGTAAAAGCCACGATGCCTTAGTACTCTCGGTGCACAAAACAAAAATACGCGCGCCCGGAGCATGCTCTTTTATATATCGCAGCGACGAGTAAGCCATAATCGACGCCCCCATTTCAACAAGCTCAATAACAAGGGCGTTTTTGACCGCTTGAACGGACTTTTTGCGGGCAAAACAATAGTGAAAAAAGGTAAATACAAAAAGGATGGCTGATCCGATATAGCGATCGATCAACCTGATCCCGGATGAATACCGCATAGTTCAATTATACCTTGAATAACGAAATAGACACGGCGGCGATACTGGCCAATTTCGGCTAGTACAAGGAACGACGACGTGGGTGTATCCTCGGGATACTCCAAGGAGGAGTGACGCAGTTAATAGCCGAAATTGGCTGTATCCCGAAGGGTTTAACTCAATTTTAGCACACTCCGCGTTGCTTGTCACTCATGTAGCACTACGGCTACATTTCACTCCTCGCGCCTTGAGTTTGCTAAAATTAAGTTAAAACGCCGCTCGCGGCTATTTCATTATTCAAGGTTCTATACTATTTACCAAATAATTTTCAACCCCGCTAGGAATTACCTCAATTTATAAACCCCGATTGGCGGACCAAATTCAGAAATCCGGAACAAAGCTAGGGGGTTGCCTCGCAACTGACCGATGGTGTGCGAAAAAAGTGATTCGTCTTGACCAAATCGCACCAACAATTCCTGGTTGGCCGCGAATTGCTTAAGCCGATCGAATAATGCCGAGTCTTTTTGAAAATCAGTCAAACTCAAAACCAGATATTCATATTTATTGTCTTCCATGTATCGCTCCACATTGTTATAAAACTCTTCGTTCCTGACAGTAAAAAGATTCAAGGCATGGAAACTTTTGTATCCGTGAGGATTTTCGGCAAAAGCGGCCTCTGTTCTGTCAGCTTGACGCAACGAAGTCGGGTCGAGTGTCGCCTGCTCTTGGGAGGCCGAGGCATTGGTTGCTAATCGCGTCAAACGGGCATTAACCACCACTTTGGAGCCAGCCGGCAGATTCTCTTCCGCCCATTCGCGCGCCAGGGAACGCGAATCGCCGCGATACATCAGATAACCCAAACGTGATGCCGCCGTCACTTGAAATATGATTATAATACCGATAGCCACCAATCCCGCGGATCGTAACCTTAAAACGCCCACACTTTGCCATAAACACACCAGCCCATAACCGGCTATCACTGCCAATAACGGATAAAGACCCAAAACAAAACGATGTTCAAAACGGAAAAACTGATAAAACGCCAAACTATAAGCCACTATAAACAAACCACTGGCCCAAAACCAACTTCGCGCGCTTCTAAAACTAAAAATTAAACCGATGATAAGAAGCAATGCCAGCACCGGCTCGGACACCAATATCGGTTTCAAAAATAAAAACGGCGCGGCTAAGGCGCCCATTAAAGTTTTCGGGTCGCCGGAGGTGACGTCCACGCCAAAACCATAACTCCCGGGGTAAAGCCACTTGGGGAGCCACGCCAGAAAACCAAACATCGCAAGAATAGCGTAAGAAAACCAATCTCTAAGGAGCGCCGCGACACCGCGCCGCTCCACAAACAAATAATGCATAACCATAAACAAACCCAGAAATCCGGCCATAACACTTACGCCCATGCCCAGTCCGGCCAAAAGCGCGCTCCAAAAATATCGTTTTTTATAAGACCAACTTTCGCGAGTTAAAATGAAAAACCCCAAGGCCATAATAAACGCAACCGGCGGCCAATGGCGGCCATTCGGCGAAAGCGAAATATGCAGAATACTCGTCGCCAGCAAAAAAGCGGCGGCCAGTCCGGCCCTTGTCTCCCGGAAAATCGTCTTACCCACTCTATACACCAACCAAACTGAGGCGGCGGCGAGGAACGCGTGCAAAACACGGACTATGATAAAAAATCCGGATAAATCACTCCCTAGATAATTCATAAATTGCTCGCGAGTACCGTCAAAAAACAAAAATTGTACGGCCAAATAAACTATAAAAAACGGGAGGTAAAAATAAGAAAGGTACGGGGGATAATACAACACCGACTTGAATTCCTCAAAATGCGCGGCCGGAAAAAGAGTTTTTAACTGAATCATTTTAAGCGCGGCCAAAGTAAAAGCCGGCTCGTCGTCTATAAGCCACAGGGGCAAACCGTAGCCCACCCCGGCAATTCGCACCGCCACGGCGAAGAGCAGTATGGCGAATAGGATTAGATTTTCTCTCCGAAATAATGCCGACATTTTAAATCACCTTACTTTAACATACTTTCAAAAATATTAATAACCACCGGCAAATTATAACGCACGACAAACGCACGCAAATCAGCCCGCAACTTTTCCCGCTCAACCACCGGCATGGCCAAAACAGACTTAACTTTTTCTATGCACGCGGCAATGTCACCTGAAGCTATAATATAATGACGCATAAAGGCTGGCGTCATGTCCGTGACTCCGCCCACGTCGGAAGCTACAAAAGGCACGCCCGCGGCCATCGCTTCCAAAAGTACGTGCGGGAACCCTTCCTCTTCGGATGGCATCAGAAAAACATCGGCCAACGCATAATAATTGATAATATCTTTTTGTGGCACGGCACCCAGAAACCGCACGCGGTCGATTAAACCCAGCACTTTGAAACGGGTCTCCAATTCTCGCCGCTCCGGCCCTTCGCCAGCGATAAGCAAAACCACATCCTTATCACGCAAACCGTCTAAAATCGCCGGCAGATAATGCGCTCCTTTTCGCTGGGACAGTCGGTGAACGAATAGCATGACCTTGGAACCAAGAGCAAGTTTAAGCTCTGCTCTTTTTCGATTTTCATTTCCTTCGATTCTTACATTATTCAAATTAATCCAATTCGGCATTATTTTAATTTTTTCCATCGGCAAACCATAATACTCCGCGTATCCCCTGCCGACCGTCGCTGTGCCGGTGACAAGATAAGTGACCATTTTATAAACCCGCCGCTCAAACCATTCGCGCAAAAAATTACGCTTATATTTCCACGGCTCCCCGCAATTCCAATAAAATACCCTGCCGCCGAAAAGGCCGGTAATTACTGAAGCGACAAACGCGCCCGCAAAAGAATAATGGATATAAAAATCACGGTAACCGCGCGCCCTCGCCCAAATCAATCTGGCCAGCAATTCGCCGATCCGAAGCGGCCCCCAAAAACCAAAAAATAAAACTGCCGCGGCGCGCGCGCGAAGACCGCCTGCCGGCAAAACACCCTTTTCCACGATTACCCGCAAATCAAAACGCTTTGCCGCCTCCGCGATAAAATCCCGCAAATAAGCAAAATGCGTAGAATCATCTTCTTTATATTCAATGTCCCGGG
>CAYHSY010000038.1:1998-8590 GCA_964359435.1 uncultured Candidatus Saccharibacteria bacterium | reverse complement strand
TTTACTTTGTTCGAGGTCGCCATCATACGGAAGAACTGTGCACCCACCATAACCCCAAGATCGTCATCGCCTCCGGTGGGATGTTGCAGGAAAACTCGCGTTCATGGTTTTACGCCCGTGACGCGAGCGAGCTCGCTTCCGACGGCATCGCGTTCATCGGTTATCAGGGCGCGGATACCCCGGGTGCTCTGTTGCTCCAAAGCCAATTCGGCGATGAAGTCCAGCTCGGGATTGGCGTGCCTGATAGGGTTCGGCGCATGGCGGACATCCGACAATTCCAATTGTCTCTCCACGCCGACGGCCCCGAGCTTGAACAGTTCATCCGGCGCCTCGGTGCCGACACGGTGGTTCTAAATCACGGCGACTCCGGAACGGAAATCCAGGGTTGGATCGCCGTAAACGCTTCACGGTTTTCGTGCAAGATGGTCTGCGCGGAACCTGGCGGGGAAGTGGTTGTTGATTAACTAGCGTCGTATCTGGGCAGGTTACTCCCGTAACCTGCCTTTTATTTTGGGCAACGGCTCAACGGCAACCCCGTTGAGCCGTTGGGCTTTCTAGGCCTCATAAAATGAGGAATTTCTGGGCATCGCGGAGGGGTTGACTTTATGGCTACGGTTTGCGATAATATATAGGTAAATCAGTAGCTCTTTCACTTGTGGTTGCGACTTGTTTTTGGCCCGTCAGGGTCGCTTCTTTTGAGGATCATCTGATGTTTTATCCGCCCAACTACGCCTGCAGGGCCGCAACCAGCCTGGACCGCACCGCGCGGTGCCGGAACTCGGCTGGTCCGTCGGGGTTTTGCCCCGAGCACGGTGGGGAGCGGGGGTATCCCGAGACCCCCTACCAGGTTCTCGTCAAGTCCTTTCTCAAGCAGGGCTGTGGATGGTGGGATGCCCTGCTCGCAGCGGGCGTCGGGGTCAAGACGTGGGATCCGGCCCACGATGCTCGCTTGAACGAGCAGCGTGCCCAGGAGGAGGCGGTGCGGAAGGAAGGAGTCGCCTTCCACGACCGTGTTCAGCAGTGTGGTCAGCCGCGAAAGGCGGACACGGGCGTGCCCGCCTTTGGTCGGGGCAGCGGCAATAACGAGGCGTTGAGGATGACCATGGACGGTCTTCTCGACGAGCTCATCGCCGCCGGCTATGTGCCGACGGGGGTGCACCTGTTGCCGGTGGGGCGACACCCTGACCCGCAGTTGGAGGTCGTCCTGGTCTTCGGCGGTAAGGCGCCGGAGGGGTTCGACTGGGCGCTGGTGCGCCCGGTGGTGGAGTCGGGTCTGAAGGACAAGTCGTTCAGGGCTGACGTGTTCGTAAACCCGGTTTCGCTTTTCGATGGGGGACAGCGGGGACTGTCCCACACCGTGAACATCAAGAGCATCAGCGGGGGGCGTGCAAGGTACACCCTCCGCTGGAACGACAGTAGCTGGGGTTTGGAGCCGATCGCGGCGCCGACCCCGGCGGCACAGACCATCAACGACAATCAGGACTCCTCTTCGGCCTAAGGAACCGCAGGGGGGAGCACGAGGGCCCGGATCACGCGAGTGATTCCGGGCCCTTTACATTTCTTATTCCGCCTCCAGGTCTGCGGTTTGCTCCGCGATGGACTTGGCAAATTTTTTGAGAATCGGTTCCAGCGTGCCAATCCTTAGCGCAGCTTTGGAATCAATCGGGTCGGTGGGTATATCTGGTGGGAGCGGCAGACCGGAGGCCAGCGTGAAAAAGTGCATCAAAAACGTGGTGGCATAGGCACCCTTGGGCAAGGTAAACGAAAATACCGCGAAACGGCCATTCGTCACTACGTCGTGTATTTCTGCGTGTTGTGTGGTTGGGCAAGTTCTGGAATTGACGCTTACAAACGGGAAATCCCGGTAGTAAGGCGAGGGCATTTTAATGCCATCGGCTGCGAGATACTCTAAGTACGGTTCCCAATCGCCGGGTTTTAGGGAGTTCATGAGCGGCAGCTGCATCGGGGCTTCTCCGGCCAAAATCAATTTTGAAAGCTTTCGGTTGAAAAGGTGGCTGGCGTAAGCGTAAAACCACAAACGTATTTGTTCCGGCGCCAGGCGCAGAGCGCCCAAAAAATCTTTGGGATGCAGAACCAGATAGTCAATGAAGGCCCTTTCCTCGACTTCAAATGAGGTGGGTAATGGCGCCATTAGTTTTTGTATCTTGGCCCAATCGCCCCAGGCCGCGCCGATCCGGTTCCGCAGTTCAATAAAGTATGGCAATTCTCTTTGCGTTGCTTTGGCGAGATATGTTTTTATCAAACCCTCGTAATCTCCTTTTAACAACAATTTTCCATATTCATGGCTCAAAAGCCGGGGAGTGCCGAAGCGCTGGAAGGAGAAAAAATTCCAGAAGCCGTTTTCTTTTATGTCCTCCACCGTTTCTTGAAACGCGGCTATCTGGGCCGGCGAGAGCGGTTTTTCCAGGCGCGCGACAATAGCGAAGCGGTTGCCTTTTAGTTCGCCGGTCGTGATAGCTCCCTTGCCGCGCGTAATGTTTTTTAAAAAATAATAATCCGAATTGATTTTTTGGAAGTCCGTTGCGTCTTTTATGCCTCTGAAACTTATTCGTTGGGAGGTGATGGCCTGTCGGTCTTTGATTCCGGCATAACCGAGTTGTTTTTGGTCGATGGCTAAAGCCGCGGTTATTTCGGCGTAGGCGCTAAAAGCATTGACGCCGCACTTTACGAGTTCCGCGTAATACGTGCCTCCTTCATGCTCCAGGTTTCCCCAAAGCGGCGCCTCGTCCACCGTCATCACGTGCCCATTTGGCGTCACTTCTTCTACGATGAAGTCTTGCGGCTCGAATTTGATATAAGCAAGCGGTAGGTCGCGGAACAATCCTTCGATGCCGATTTTTTCCAGAAATTCCGGCGAGTCCACCATCGGCGCCCGCGTAAAAAGTTCCGGCGCGCGCCGGCGCTCCGCCTCAAGAAACGCTTTTTCCGCGTCGCGTTGCTCCTGGGTTACCATATATTCCCTAATTTAACACATTTCCGGAGTAGCGGGAATGAGCGTATTATGTTTCTATATATGCCAAGTTTCGTAAAATGGTTCGCTATTATCTGCTTCGGCCTGATCACTGCCATATTTTTGTGGGCTAAGCCCGAGTCGCGTCCCGCGCCGATGGAGGTTTTCAAGCGGGTCTTTTTGACTTTGCCGGACTCGGTTACCGTGTATCCGACTGAAAATTATTATTATTTTAAACTACCGACCGACGGGAAAATTATCCAAGGCAATTTGCGCCTGGACGCGCGCGATAGAGATCAGGGTGTTATCCATCTTGGCTATTTTGAAGTGGTTGATGGTAAGCCGGTAACGCTCGGCGCCCGCATTTTCGGGGTGGGTGACGGTGTCGAAGTTAAAAAAATTGACGCTTGGAATTATGATGTGACGGCCTTGGGTAGAACCGTGAGTTTCGCTTTGAATGATATCGGTTTCACGCCGCCGCGCGCGGTGGATATGGCCGAGGGCGAGGAATTCGTCGGTCCTATTTTTGATGAATCGGGACTCAAGTTTTATATGATGTTTCAGGAAAACCCGATCCACTTTTTTTATGTCTTGAATGAAAGCGAAGCCATGGCGGAAGAATTTGATCAAAACAAAAAATTGCCCGCCGGAGTTTTACTCGACCGCCGCACCGGTTTTGCTTTTTATGATGATGCGCCGCGCGGGCGGAAAATCTTGACCGCCGTTGACGCGCAAAACGTCAGAGAAAATAACTATTATGACGGCCCCTTTGACCAGTTGCCGGACAATTATGTCAGCCGGACCGATATAAAGGCGCGCATTGAACGGGTTTATCCGAAGCTTGTCGGTAAAATTGACGAATACGGCGGTTTTTTGGAAAAGCCCGGAATCCGTTTGGCGATTTCCCCATACTATTCATATGGCACCGTCAGAGAACTTGCCTTCGTGGATTCTTGCCGGGAAACTTTTGCCGCGTTTAATGAATTACTTGTTTGCATCACGCCGGACTTCTATCAAATCAATTCCCAATCTAACCCCTAAACCCTATTCGTCCTCCGAGCCGTAAGTATAGATTTCTATATAGTTTTCATAATCAAACTGCCGCCAGCTGACCGGCGACCACGCCTCCAGTTTGTTGTTGAAGACCACCGCTTTGCCGCTCGGGGCGTAAACTTTCAGACCATTCGCGAAGGCCTTTTCTTGGTTGATGTCCGCGATGAATCCGGCGATGGGCCGGCCGGCATATTGCGCGAAGGCGGCTTTCATCAGCGGGATTTCTCGTGGGCATTGTTCGCCGCAAGCGGGGGAGTCAAAAAAGACGATGATAAGTTTTCCGGCCGCGTTCGCCGCGTCATAGGCGGCTTTGGTGTAATTCTGGACGCCCGCCGAAGATCCGGTGGTGGGCTTGGAGGCGGGTAACGCGGTTTCTTCTTGGAACCCATCGTTTTCCGGCGCCAAATCCGCTTCTTCGCCGCCGCCCCACAAGAGCATTGCTCCGCCGATTAAAATTAAGGCAATAATGCCGATGACGGCCGGCAAACCCAGCCCCGCACGGTAATTGTTTTCCATGTTTTTATAGATAATTGATATTAACTTTACTATAACTTATAATCATAAATATGAAAAATAAATTTCTTTATATAGTATTGGCCGTTGTGTTGTTTGCCGGTTTTTATGTTTGGGGTGTTTATAACAAACTGGTAACGGGCGATGAAAACGTCGGCAATTTGTGGGCACAGGTGGAGAGTCAATATCAGCGGCGTTTTGATTTGATTCCCAACCTGACCGCTTCCGTTAAGGGTATTTTTAACCAGGAAAAAGATGTTTTTGGTAAATTGGCCGACGCGCGGTCGCGCTACGCGGGAGCCGCGAGCGTAAGCGATAAAGTCGCGGCCGCAAATCAGGTGGAATCCTCGCTTGCCCGGTTGTTGGTGATTCTGGAAAATTACCCGCAGCTTCGTTCCAGCGAGGCCGTGCAAAGCTTGATGGTCCAGCTGGAGGGCACGGAAAACCGTATTAGTGTGGAGCGCAAGCGTTTCAATGACGGCGTGCGCGATTACAACCTGTTGGTCAAGCGTTTCCCGGCTCGCTTCTTCGCTTCGCTTTTCGGTTTTGGCGAGAAAGAATATTTTGAAGCGGCGAGCGGCGCGGAGGCGGCCCCGAAGGTGGAATTGTAGTCATGGAGCACGCAGTATGAAGTATAAAATATGGAACAAAAAACTTTTCACTCCGATCTTTGGAAGAAGATGGATGATTTTGCTCATATAATATATAGAGTTACTAAAAAATTTCCCAAGGAAGAACTTTTTGGCATTACATCTCAATTGAGGAGGTCATCTTTATCGGTTATCCTTAATTACATTGAGGGATATGCCAGGGGGGTCGGAAAGGCCTATAAAAATTTTTTACTGATTTCTTACGGTTCTTTGAAGGAATTAAGATATTTACTAGAATTTTCATTTAAAGAAGCGTATTTACCTAACGATGAATATTTGGTCCTTCTTAGATTATCCGATGAGATTGGTGCAATGACCTGGTCTACAATGCGCAATCTTTAACATGTATTATTTGCTACGTGCTCCAAGTTATGTGTTTAAAATCGGCCTCAGCTTATTTTTAATGATGCCAATTTTAGTTTCCGCTCATTCTTTGGGCGAACCCACGGGCTTCTTTAACGATTCTTACGACATCATGGCCTCCGCTCAAAAAACGGAGATTGAAGAGATGCTCGCAACTTTTGCCAAAGAAACCAGTCATGAAGTGGTGGTCGCGGTTATCCCATCGCTTGACGGCGAGCCAATCGAGGACTTGGCCGTGGAGATTTACAAACAGTGGGGGATTGGCAAAAAAGGCGCGGACAACGGCATCTTGCTTTTGATCGCTAAAAATGATCGGGAGATGCGCATTGAGGTTGGTTATGGTTTGGAGGGCGCGTTGACGGACATCGAGTCGAACCGCATCATCTCGGACATCATTGCGCCGTCTTTTGCCCGCGACGATTATTTTGGCGGCATTCGTGACGGCGTGACGTACATCATGTCCGAAGTCCGCGGCGAGCCGGCAGGCGGCCGCGTTACGCCGCTCGGTTTGGCCGGCGCGCTTAAACTTTATTTCCCGATTATTATGTTCTTTTTGGTCTGGACTATGAGCATTCTCGGCGCCACGCGTTCCTGGTGGTTGGGCGGTGTTTTCGGCGGCATTGCCGGGCTGATTATCGGCTTTATCTACGGCTTCGTTTTCACGGGCCTTTTAGCCATCGCCGGTCTGACCATCTTCGGCTTGTTGTTTGATTTTTTGATCTCGCGCGCTTACGAACATTTGCGGGGCCATGGCGGCGGCCCGTGGGGCCATGGCGGCGGGGGATTCTTCGGCGGCGGCTTCGGCGGTGGAGGTGGTGGTTTTGGCGGTTTCGGCGGCGGCTCATCCGGCGGCGGCGGCGGGAGCGGGAGGTGGTAGTGTATTAAGTTCCCCCTTTCCTAAAGGGAGGGGACCCCGATGGTCATCGGGGTGAGAGATTATTCTCCCTTTCCTAAAGGGAGGGGACCCCGATGGTCATCGGGGTGAGGGATTATTCTCCCTTTCCTAAAGGGAGGGGACCCCGATGGTCATCGGGGTGAGGGA
>CAYHSY010000038.1:0-1898 GCA_964359435.1 uncultured Candidatus Saccharibacteria bacterium | reverse complement strand
TTTTTGTATGAAGTTACATTATCATAAATATCTAAAACCGTATTCACAAAAATTACGCCAAGCCGGCAATTTATCCGAGGTTATTCTCTGGCATGTTTTAGGGCAAAATCAGTTGGGACATAGATTTTTACGTCAAAGGCCAATAGAAAATTACATAGTTGATTTCTTTTGCCATAAATTAAATTTAATAATCGAAATTGACGGAGCCGCGAGCCATAATACTAAGATCGAGCTTGATATAATTAGGCAAAATGAATTGGAATCATTGGGATTTGAAATATTACGATTTAAAGATTCTGATATTAGGTATAATTTGGAGGGTGTTGAACTGGCCATAAAATCAAAAATCTCCCAGCTCGTTAATAAAAATCCCCCGGCCTTCGGCCACCCCCTTTAAGAAAGGGGGAATTAGAATAAAAAAGCCCCTACGCTTTGTCGCGCGGGGCGGGCGATGGCTTACATTATTCGATTTTGCGGAGGAGGAGTGCTATGAATACTAGGATCACGCATGACGCCGAATGAATGTTGAATTTGACTCGGCTTTATTTTGGGTTTATGGTGCCAATAGCACCATAATCGAGGATTTAGACATGGTTAAGGATCCGAGATCGCCGGAAACGGTGATGTGGAAGTGCATCTGGAAAAGGCCGGAAAATTGCGAATGGGTTTGGGAAGGCCGGCCGCGTGAAGTCGCCGTTCTCATTACTTTTTGGCAGGCCACCCGGGATTTCATGGATCATCTTCTTTATCATGACATGAAGCCACATTTGTTCGTTAAGTCTATTCGATTTTTGGTTGACCGGGGGCAGATTGGCGAACGCGAGATTGTGTATGAGCCGATCGAACATGGGCCATTTGATAATCATCCGGATCAGAAGCGCATGCTTTTCTTGTTATCTAAGTTGAGTTCTTGCATCAAGAACCAGCGCTTCGAAGACGAAGACTTGGTGGCGGTGCGCCGGATGCTCTGCGTTATGGGTGGTATAACGGATCGCTGGGAAATAGGGGATGTGAAAAAGCAAGGGGTGCCGATTGATGAATTGATCACTCTGATCGATATCCATAAGGAAACCGGCGTGCCTTTCGGCGATCTTCTAACCAAATTTCTCGGGCCCGTTGAGTACCCCCCGCCTCGTTAACTCGATCCGGGGGCTTTTAATTTTAATTGGTATAATAAAAAGATGGTTATCAAAAAAGCGCTGGCCTTTTCGTTTATAGTTACCATCGCCGCCATGGCGCTGGATACGATGTTTCATTTGGCGGTCGGCACGGCGGTGCATTTGCCGTATGTTTTGGTGAAGTTGGTTGTTGTATGGTTCGCTTTGTTTTTGGCCAGTTGGTGGGTGGGCGTCAACAAGCGTGACGGCTTGGCGTGGTCGCTGGGTGCCTCGGCTTTGTTTGACCTTTATTACACTTTTGCTGAACCGACGCTGGATCGCACGGTTTTCACGCTCGACGAAGCCGCGTTCTACATCGTCGTGCATTTTTTCTGCATAATTATCCCTTACTTTATCGCGCTCCAGTATCTGCTCGAGCGCGATGCGGCTGGCATCGTCATGCGCCGCAGTACTCTCTATTATATAATTGCCGGTGGAGCAATGGTGGGCGCCCTGGGTATGCTCCCGTCCGAAGTGTTTTTGAAAACCGCCGGACTTTTGCTAGGATTAAGTTATAATAATCACGTGCTCATCGGCACCTTGGCTGTAATAGCGGCGCTGGTCGGGGGATATAAACTTATCCTAAAAAAATGAATCCCGCACTCAACTCGCATTGCGAGTAGTGCGTGGAAATATTATAAATTATTTACGGCTCCATTTTACTCTTTCCGCTAAATAAAATTTAAGCGGAAAGCTGATGATGCGAGTTGAGTGCGTGATGAAAAAAATAATTATTTTGTT
>CAYHSY010000037.1:0-9365 GCA_964359435.1 uncultured Candidatus Saccharibacteria bacterium | reverse complement strand
GGAGCGTGCCGGCTCAGATGGATAAGGTGAGCTTGATGGTGGATTGAGCAACTATTGCATTTTTTAGTTTGTCTTGTTATAATACTTTCATAAATGTATGGCTATTAGCGCTATCAGAAAGCCGCATCCGGCAATGACTCAACTCGTAAAGGTGGATCCGAGCTTGATTTCGGTTTTGAAAATTGGAGACATTGCGGAAGGCAAGTTGCTTTATAAAAAATCCAAAGCGGCTTATTTTGATCTCGGCAAATTTGGCACGGGCATTGTCTATGGCATTGAGTTTACCAATGCCGGCGAAGTGCTGAAGGGTTTGAATATGGGAGATACGATGCATGCCAAAGTGGTGGATCAGGAGAATGAAGAGGGTTTGGTGGAATTGTCTTTGGCTCAGGCGACCAAGCAAAAGGCCTGGCAGGAAGTTAAGAATTTATATGAAGCCGGCGAACCGATCAAGCTCAAAATTTTAGCAGCCAACACCGGCGGGCTTATTGCCGATATTTCCGACATGAAGGCGTTTTTGCCGGTTTCTCAACTCGCCTCCAACCATTATCCGCAGGTTGATGACGGCGATAAGCAAAAGATCCTGGAAGAATTGAAAAAATTCGTGGGTCAGGAATTGCAGGTGAAGGTTATCGATGTTAATCCGCGCGCCGGTAAATTGATTATTTCCGAACGCGAGGTTACCAGTTCCAACGTACGCGAACTTTTGGCTAAATATAAAGTCGGCGATTTGGTGCAGGGCATTGTTTCCGGCGTAGCCGATTTCGGCGCTTTTGTGCGCTTTGCCGATAATCCGGACATCGAGGGTTTGATTCATATCTCTGAACTTAGCCATAAGTTGATCGAGAACCCTAAAGAATTGATCAAAGTCAACGATTCCATTAAGGTTAAAATTTTAGATATTAAAGACGGTCGGGTTTCTCTTTCCCTGAAAGCGCTCCAGGAAGACCCGTGGCTTAAGGCGGCGGAAAGATATAAAGAAGGGGCGGATGTTTTGGGCGTGGTTACGAAATTTAACCCGTTCGGCGCGTTCATCGGTTTGGACGCGGATATCCAGGGTTTGATTCATATTTCTGAATTCGGCGGGCCGGAGGAGATGCAAAAGAAGCTAGAAATCGGCAAGTCGTATTTGTTTAACATCGCCAAAGTAGCGCCCACGGAGAAGCGTATCATTTTGAAGCTGAAAAAAGCCGCTTGAACTATTGACAAATTAGCCACAATCTGCTATAATTTATCTATGTTAACCATTCGTCAGAAAAAACTACTTATTAATACTTACAAGGCCCATGATACGGACACGGGTTCTGTGGGCGTGCAGATTGCGTTGCTGACCAAGCAAATCACGGAGCTCACGGATCATTTGAAGCAAAATCCGAAAGATAATCATTCCCGCCGCGGTCTTTTGAAAATGGTCGGCAAGCGCCGCCGTTTGCTTGGTTATATGCAGAAAGCCGATCCGAAAGCGTACGCGAGCGTCGTTAAAAAATTAGATTTGTAATTTTTAGAAGCGCGCACGGTTGCGCGCTTCTCCGCTTTTTAAAATAATCCGAAATCCCGTTAGAAATTTAACTAAAAATCTTTTCGGGATAGATTATTTTCAAGATTTGAACAGATTAACCGCAAAAATAAAAATTATTAAATTTCTAACGGGATGAATATAAAAAATAAAGAACAACGGGTTGGCATTTTCATAGACATTCAGAATTTATATCATTCTTCCAAGAATCTTTTCGGCGCGCGCGTGAACTATAAAGAAATGCTGCGGACGCTTTTGGCCGGCCGTAAATTGATCCGTTGCATGGCTTATGTGGTGAAGACCGATTTGATGGCGGATCAAGGCCAGGAAGGCGAACAGGCGGGCGGCGGTGGCGGCGAGGCCGCGTTTTTTGATGCCTTGAAGCGCGCCGGCATCGAGTTGCGTGTTAAAGATATCCAGGTATTTTCAAGCGGCGTGAAGAAAGCTGATTGGGACGTGGGTATGGCGGTGGATGCCATCCGCATGGCTGACTTTTTGGATGTGGTGGTGCTTGTTACGGGCGACAGTGATTTTGTGCCGCTCGTGGAATATCTGAAGTGGGGCCGGGGCCGTGAAGTGGAGGTCGCGGCATTTTCGCGGAGCGCGGGCGCGAAAATCAAAGAAGTGGCCGATGAGTTTATCCCGTTAGAAGATATTCCCAAGATTTTAATCCGCCGGCAAAATAGTCGCATGAGGCCGGAGCAAAGAGAAAATCCGGACAACCATTAATAACTTTAATAAATAATTTATAAAGCGCTTTTAACTGCGACGATCCTCCTAGTGACATCCAAATTTCAAAATGTCAGTTCAGTGTCATTGCGACCCCGCCATGGCGGGGGTGGCAATCTCTGGCCTGACACTTTGATGTTTGGGTCGCTTACGAGATCATCCGGGAACGGCGTTTATCGGTATGGATCTTAAAAAGAGGTCGTTTAACATGGATTTTATGGGGCGCCCATTGACCTTGGAGGTTTCCAAGTTGGCGGAGCAGGCAAACGCGGCGGTGGTGGGTAAATACGGCGAGACAACGGTTCTCGCGACGGTTGTTATGGAAGGCGAGGACCGCGAGATCGATTATTTACCGTTGATGGTTGATTACGAGCAGAAGTTTTATTCCATCGGTAAGATTTTGGGCGGCCGGTATAACAAGCGTGAAGGCAAGGCGTCGGATAGCGCCGTACTCCGCGGCCGTATGGTGGACCGCACCATCCGGCCGTTGTTTGATTACCGTTTGCGCCGCGACATTCAGGTGGTTATCACGGTTTTGACGTTTGACGGCGTGAACGACCATACCTTCGTAGGGTTAGTTGCGGCTTCCGCTGCGCTCGGGCTTTCCGATATTCCGTGGGGCGGGCCTGTGGCGGGCGTGAATTTGGCGCATGTGGACGGCAAAATGGTGGTGGAACCCAAATTGCCCGACACGGATAAAGCGGATTTTGAAGGTTTTGTTTCGGGCACGGCTGACTTTATCAACATGATTGAACTTGACGGCCATGAGGCGAAAGAAGTGGATGTGGCTGCAGGTTTTGAAGCGGCTCATAAAGCGATCGGTGAACTTATTGCTTTCCAAAATAAAGTGATTAAGGAGATGGGGAAGCCCAAGCAATCGCCGCGTTTGGCGGAGCCGGCACCAGAGGTCGCTAAAATTATTGACGCGTTTATCAACGGCAAGCTGAAGGACGCGATCTATGTCAAGGACAAAGTTGAACGGCAGAAGCGTTTGACGGCTTTGAAAGCCGCCTTGATGGAAGAACTTAAAGCCAAAGAAATTGAAGGGTGGGATTTGATAGCGGCAGATACCTATTTTGAAGCGGCGGTGGACGGGATGGTGCATGCCGGCATTTTGGATGAAGGCCGCCGGCCGGATGACCGGGCGATTACGGAAGTCCGCGAACTCCACGCGGAGACGAAGATCTTGCCGCGCGTGCACGGGAGTTCGCTCTTTGTCCGCGGCAACACGCAGGCCATGGGGGTTGTGACCTTGGACGCGCCCGGCGCGGGGCAGGTGGTGGAATCCATTGATTTTAACGGCACCAAAAAATTCTTATTGCACTATAATTTCCCCGGCTATTCGGTCGGTGAAACTGGTAATTTCCGCGGGCCGGGCCGGCGCGAAATCGGCCACGGCGCGTTGGCGGAAAAGGCCTTGAAGCATGTGATCCCCTCGGAATCGGAATTCCCTTATACTATCCGCGTGGTTTCGGAAATCCTTTCGTCCAACGGATCGTCATCTATGGCGACTGTTTGCGCGGCGTCATTGGCCTTGATGGACGCCGGTGTGCCGATCAAAAAACAAGTGGCCGGTATTGCTATGGGGCTTATGAGCGAGGAGTCCGGGCGCTATAAGATTTTGACCGACCTCCAGGGGCCGGAGGACTCTTATGGCGATATGGATTTTAAGGTGGCGGGCACGCAGGACGGTGTGACGGCTATCCAGCTGGATGTGAAGATCCGCGGACTTTCCATGAAGATGGTCGTGGAGACCTTGACGCAGGCGCGCGAAGCGCGGCTCCAGATTTTGGGCGTCTTGAACGGCGCGATTGCCGCGCCGCGTCCGGAGCTTTCGCCGTACGCGCCGATTATCATGTCCACGAGTATTAATCCGGAAACGATCGGGTTGCTGGTCGGGCCCGGCGGCAAAACCATCAACGGTATCATTGAATACACGGGCGTAACCTCCATTGATATTGAACAGGACGGCAAGGTGTTCATCACGTCCACTTCGCGCGAGAAGGCGCTCCAGGCCTTGGAGATTGTGAAGTCCGTGACTAAGGAGTTTAAGGTGGGGGATATTTTGGAGGGGACAGTGGTGAAGATTCTGGAATTCGGCGCCATCGTTGACTTGGGCGGCGACCGCGACGGCATGGTGCATGTCTCTGAGCTTCGCGAAGGGTTTGTGAAGAAGGTGGAGGATGTCGTCAAAGTTGGCGATATTGTCCGCGTGAAAGTGGTCAAAGTTGAAGATGGAAGAATTGGGTTGTCTATCAAGGCCCTTGCCAAAGGATAACTATTATTTTTTCCTCCCTCTTGCATTATTTTTATATCGCCACCTCAACTCCCTCGCTCAACTTTCTCCGAGTTAGATAAAATACAGCTCGCTCATCCGCCAGTTGGCGGACGCAAATTTGCCACCCTGCTCACGCGGGTATGGCTCCCGGTAAATTTGCTATTCGCGAGCTTATTTTATATTTAACTCTCCGAGATGTTTCGCTCGGGAGTCGGGGTGGCTTTGACAGCTCAATAGTTGGACAAGTCCGATATTTTTGCTAAACTTAAAAAATTAATAATTGAGTATGCCTAACCCTTGCTGGCAACTGCGAGGCATGGCATCAAATCCATCCCTGGTATTAAGCTCCTCGTCCAGAGCACCAGGGATGGTCGTGTGTCGAAAGGCATATGGGTCCCGCAAGGGATCGCTGGCGGGGAGCTTTGTGTTTTATATTGATTAGCAAACTAAGAATATAAAGATAAAAAACATACCCCCTAATTACAAATTTATATGCCTAAACTTTACGGGTAACCGCGAGGCATGGCATCAAATCCATCCCTATGTTTGGCAATATTAAGCATTATTTAAGAAAGATTCTTTATAAAGTCCCCGGAGTTGAAACTTTGTGGATCCAGGCCAACAAAAAAAGAAAACACCATGAATTCTCCGGATGGGGCATGACCAGTAATTCATATACGCCTTGGTATATGGGCGGCGGCGATGCCATTTCAAAAGATTTTTTGAGCGCCCAACAAGAAATAGAGAAGTTTGCCGTTGAAGGAAGATTTAAGATAGATCAATTTGAACATGTGGAGGACAACGCAAACAACCTAAAAGCATTGCGCGGTTTAATGTGGCGCCATTATATTGTTTTTTGGTCAGTTCGTTATGCTTCCCGCGCTACGAGCGGTATTAAGAATTTGGTGGAGTGTGGTGTTTGTAATGGCATGACGGCTTATTTTGCGATGAGCGCTCTTCAGCGCGCCAATTTTAAGGCATTTCTTTATGACGCTTGGGAGGGGATGAAAGAGGGGAATCTGTCGGAGTCGGAAAAGGGACAAGTTGAAAAATACGCGGAAATTTCCATCGCGGATACCAAGGATAATCTAAGGATGTTTCAAAACAAGACGGTTTTTATCAAGGGTATTATACCGGAATCTTTGGCGTATCGTGATAAGCCGACGGAATTAATTTGGTTGCACATAGACCTTAATTCTTCGGCCCCGACTTTGGCGGTGTTGAATGAGTTTTTTGATAAAATGTTACCCGGAGGCGTTGTTTTGTTTGATGACTACGCCTGGCGGAGCTACTATGACACCAAGATAGCCGTGGACGCATTTTTTGCAAATAAAAAAGGCATCTTATTGCCTTTGCCTACGGGTCAGGCGATATTCTTTAAGCAATAAATAGTCCGGTTTATCTTTCGTCATCTCTTAAGCGGTAGCCGAAGGATTCGGCCAAGTGGTCTTCGGTTACAATCGGGGAGCCGGTGAGGTCCGCGACGGTTTGGGCGGTTTTTAGGATGCGGTAATAGCCGCGGGCGGAGAGTTTTTGTTTTTTTAGGTTTAATTCCAAAAATGTTTTGGCTCCCGGTTCAAGTTCAATTAATTTTTCCGTTTCCCGGGAGGTTAGTTCGGCATTGGTGAAAATCTGGCGGCCGAGACCGGCTTTCTTGAAACGTTCGGCTTGGGCGGCGCGCGCCTGCGCGATAGCGCCGCGGATTTCTTGGCCTTCGTTCGGATTTGGCTCGGAGGTGGTCAATTCTTCCGGTTTCATGCGGGGCACGGCGATTTGCAAGTCAATGCGGTCTAAAAGAGGCCCGGACATTTTTTTCTGATATCTGAAGACTTCGTTCGCGGTGCAGCGGCACTCTTTTTCTTCATCGCCGTGATAGCCACAGGGGCAAGGATTCATGGCGGCAATCAGGGAAAATTTAGCCGGAAAGCTCAAGTGGCCTTTGGCGCGTGAAATGTGGACCACGCCGGCTTCCATGGGTTGGCGTAAACTTTCCAAAAGATCGCGGCGGAATTCCGGCAATTCATCCAGAAACAGTACGCCGCGGTGGGCTAAGCTTACTTCGCCGGGACGGATGTTGGCGCCACCGCCGACAATGGAAATAGGGGAGGCCGTGTGATGGGGTGCGCGGAAGGGCCTATTGGCAACAATAGGCCGGCCGTTTAAAAGTCCGGCGGCGCTATAAATCTGGGTGACGTCTATAACTTCTTCAAGAGTCATGCCTGGCAGGATACTCGCGAGAGCTTGCGCAAGCATAGTTTTCCCGCCGCCCGGAGAGCCAATCATTAACATATTGTGGCCGCCGGCCGCGGCGATGGCAAGCGCGCGTTTGGCGTTTTTTTGGCCGCGGATTTCCGAAATGTCTACGCCTTGGGAAGTTTTGCGACCCGCGTCTTGGATTTCAGTTTTGGGCTGGGGCGGAAGTTTTGCTTTGCCTTCAAGATGGGCGATGAGCGAGAGAAGATTGGGGGCGGGCGTCACGGTCAGGCCGGCGACAATGGCCGCTTCTACGGCATTTTCAGCCGGCAGGATTATTTCTTGGAAACCATCGCGGGCGGCGAGGCGCGCCATATTTAAGGCCCCGCTGATACTCCGGAGTTGGCCGTCCAGGGAAAGTTCGCCCACCAGCAAGATTTTTTTGGTATCAAATTTTTTGATTTGTTCGGTCGCCAGCAGGTAGCCGATGGCAATAGATAAATCATAATGTGAGCCGTTTTTCTTGACATCGGCTGGAGCGAGGTTCACGGTGATGCGGCGATTTTCCCGATTAGGCGCTTTGACGCCGATATTTTTCAAAGCCGAGTTTACGCGTTCTTTAGCTTCGTTCAGGGCTTTATCAGCCAGCCCGACAATCGTAAAATTATGCAGTCCCACATTTATATCCGTTTCAACTTCAATGAGACGGGCGTCGATGCCTTCCAGTTCGGCGGCGTATACTTTGGAGAAATGGGGCATGGATAATAAAAAAGGTAGTCCTTCGATAAACTCAGGACATATAAGAGATTATTTAGCAATGACAAATCAGCGACTAACCACGACTTACTTTTGATCTAATTTGCAGGACTGACAGAGGCGGGATTCGGGCACGGCTTGGAGAACTTCGTAAGGGATGGCCATTTTGCATTTTTCGCAAGCTCCATAAGTGCCGGCGTTCATTTTGCGGAGGGCCTGCTCGATGTCTTCCAGGCGGGATTTGAGGCCCGAGGAGATGGCGATGTTTGTAGCAAACTCCTCCGCTTCGTCGGCTTCTTCCGGCAAGTCCTCGGTGCTTTCCACATCGCTTCCGAATTCGGGTTTTTTCACCTCGCCTTTTTCGTCCGCAATTTCGCCTAGTTCGCTTTTGATGTCCACGAGAGTCGCGTCCAGCTTGCTCCGCAATTCATTTAATTGTTCTTGGGTTAAAGCCATAATGTTATTTTATCCGGTTGGTTTTATGATTGTCAACTTGTTGTACCCTTGTTAGGATAATTATGCATTTTAAAGTTGTTACAAGTAGGAGATAGGACATGAGCGATTGTTTTCGGGAACTTTTGGACCGGAAGGATGCGGTGGATATATCCAAGTTTTCGGGGCCGGATGATCCGATTGAAAAGTCCGATACGGTGGTGGGCGAGATGAGTGAGGCTGCTAAGCGCTTGTGGTGCCTTAGTGAGGAGATTTGTTCGGCCATCAATGCTGACATAGATGCGGGTATTTGGAACCTTGAGGCGCGTCAGCATCTTGAACAAAAACATGAGGCAGTGGAAGCGCTACTATGGGCGCAGATACATGAAGATTTTCCCAAGCTTACCATGACGCGCGTTCGTGCTATTCGGCGAGGTTGGAAGGTGGTGATCAAGAACTATAAATCGCCTAAACAAGTGGTGCAAGAGGCCATGCAATTGGGTGCTGGCTGGGTGCGCCAAGAGGCCGAGAGAGCGGCCAAAGATGGGTATTTGGCTGATGCGCAGGAGCTCATCGTCTTGGCCGATGACATGGAAAGATACAAGGGCAATTTTAGAGAGAATGATGGATAAACATTGTTGGTTTTTAGCAATTGGCAACTAGCCCTTGCGCGAATCCCGCTTTGCGGCGCACACGGGGCTTTTTTATTTTAACTCAAACATCAAAGCGATTAATAAAAATGGAAAGGACGCTTCACGAATGAAGCGTCCTGATGAATGAGAGCGGTGGGGAATCTCACTGCTCGGTCCGATAGACATCGGCCCTGCGCTTGGGAACCCAGCGGTTCCCAACTTCCGCAACGGGAAAACTTTCGTTTTCCCGACCCCTTTCCTGTTCGATCCCCTCAAATTTTAAAGGACACCCTGGGGTGTCCTTGGAATGAGAGCGGTGGGGATCGAACCCACGACCCACGGCTTAAAAGGCCGTTGCTCTACCAACTGAGCTACGCTCTCGATGCGGGAAATAGCGGGGGAGGGAGTCGAACCCTCGTGCCTTGCGGCGGCCGCTTTTGAGACGGCTGCGTTTACCGATTTCGCCACCCCGCCAGTGGAATGTGCGCAGCTGGGTTCGAACCAGCACCTTAGGGATTATGAGTCCCCCGCTCTAACCAATTGAGCTATGCGCACCCGGAATCGTGTGGAAAGCCAGCAGCGGGAGTTGAACCCGCAATCCGCCGGTTTACAAAACCGGTGCTCTGCCGGTTGAGCTATGCTGGCATAGTTGAATATGGAACGCGTCCGGCAGGACTTGAACCTGCAACCATCGGTTTAGAAAACCGATGCTCTATCCGGTTGAGCTACGGACGCATGGAATAGCGGGTAAGGGAGTCGAACCCCCACATCCTTTCGGACAATGGATCCTAAGTCCATCGCGTCTACCAATTCCGCCAACCCGCTTTTG
>CAYHSY010000036.1:0-9392 GCA_964359435.1 uncultured Candidatus Saccharibacteria bacterium | reverse complement strand
CAAAAGATAACTTAGTGCCATGATCGGGGATGCTCGGAGAGTACTTCGCGGAACGAAGCAAGGCGATCGCGGCTTGGGTATCGGTTTGAGCGAGGGCTTTAGAAAAATTCGCAACCACCGTTGCCATAAAAACGGTCGTTGCCATCACAAAAATTATAAGTGTAGGGAGGAGCTTTTTCACAATATCTGCGGCAGGACTTATTTATATAGTTATAATATAGATTATAAAACATACGGCATGGCTTTCCTTGTGGATAAGTGATTTGTATTTTTTAGCGAATCATCCTGGAGCCATAAGGCCGTTTGCCAATGCCCTCCCCCGCGCTGGAATTGGCGGATAAACCGGTTTATAGTATTAGAACTTGATGTGAGATAAAATTTCTTATGCTTTCTGCGCATCCATCAATCTTTTGCTATAATTAGCATAGAATGAAAAAATTTCTTATATTTCTCCTAAGCGCCGCGGTTATCATCGGCATAAAAATCGATCCCATAAAAGCTCAAGCCGTTGCGGAATCAAATAATATTTTTATTTCCATAAACAACACTCTCTTCAATTTTGATGGGCCGGCCGGAGTCCTGGCTAATGCTAATTTTGGAAAAAACACAATGCAATTTGTCGCGCCGCCAGGTTTATTGCTTGCCATATCCACCCTAGAAGATAAAAATCTAGCCGTCTCCCCGGCGCAATTCAGTCGTATTGCTTGCAAAGAAAAAAATAATGTCATAACCATAGATACTTCAAAAGCCGTCTCGCCCATCGCTTTCACAATTTCAGTCCAAGAAGGGATCTGCCATCCCACTGGCTCATCTTTCATAAACACGCTGGAAGAAATCCGTTCATCGCCTGTAACTCAAAAAATAGTCCGCGAAATCGTAATTCCTATTTCTATAACCGTAACTACTGTTTCGGCAGGAACTCTGCTGGTCAACGCCTCGGTTGGTAGCGCTTCGTTTGCCTTTAATATCACCCAACTTTTACAACAATTGGGCATCTTGCGCTTTTACGCGCTGGGCCTTTTGCGATTCCGTCGCAAAAAGCCATGGGGTAAAGTAACGGAGGAGTCTAGCGGACGTCCCCTTAGGGGCGTTTTGGTGCAAATTTATGAAGCGGAATTCAAAAAAATCAAAGATGCCCAACTGACCGACAATGATGGCCGTTTCTCAGCCGTCATGACGCCTGGCCGGTACTATATCAAGGCCTCCAAAAATGGCTTTGAGACACAGGAAATCGGGAGCATCACCGTTAATGCAGCCGATACTATTTTAGATCTAGAAATCACTCTTTCGCCGGTATCCGGCGAAATTAAAGCATCCTATATCAAACATCTGAATTTAATACACGCCATCAAAAAATTTTTAGATACCATTAATCCCTATCTTTTAATATTAGGCACATTGATCAGTTTAGGCGCTGTATTACTCATACCCACCACAATCAATTATTTGGGATTCATAATTTATCTGTGTCTCGATGTTCTAAAAATCTATTTTGCCAAGAGTTATATTAAACCATTTGGCCTGGTTACAAGTACCGAAAATCAAACGCCGATTCCTTTGGCAGTCGTGCGTATTTTTGATAATGAAAAACAATTTCTACTCTCAACTAAAGTCACAGACAATGAAGGTCACTTCGGTTTTCTTTTATCACCCGGCAAGTACTATCTGACTTGCGCCAAAGCCGGTTATAAAGTTTTTAAATCTCCGGAGATCATGCTTCGCAAATCTGGCCTGGCGACTCTGGATATCAAAATGGAACCAACCAAGTATTAGAACTCGAACTGAATAAGTATCTACCTTGTCATTGGACATTCAGTTAAAACTTCCAGTAAACTGGTGCCGCTCATTTCCATTGGCTGGGGTATACTCATCAAGGCCAGAACTGTAGGTGCGACATCCGCTAAAATACCCTGCGGCGCGGCCGGCACCGGCTTCAAGCTCTGGACCTTACGCCTATTGTCCGGGGCCACTATCCAAAACGGGACCGGATTAGTGGAATGTTCCTTATCAACTTCCCCCGTAACCAAGTTGACAAGCTCCTCCACATTGCCATGATCGGCAGTAATCACCAAAATTCCGCCTAACTCGAGTAATTTATTTTTTATTCTGCCAACACAATTATCTAATATCTCCAACGCGCGAACCGATGCTTCAAAATTACCGGTGTGCCCCACTATATCGCCGTTGGCAAAATTGACCGCCGCAAAATCATAAACGCCCTTTTCCAATTCAACGATCAAACGGTCGGTTATTTCCACGGCGCTCATTTCCGGCGCATCGTCATAATTGGGAACCGTTTTAGAAGGAATAATGATTCTATCCTCGCCCGGAAACTCTTTTTCCACTCCTCCATTAAAAAAATAAGTTATATGGGCATATTTTTCTTTTTCAGCCATGTGGAGTTGTTTTTTTCCGGCATCGGAAATGACTTTGGCCAGCGGCGTGCTGATATATTCGGGTGGAAACGCGGATTCCATTGGATAACCCGTGCCGTATTGCGTTAAAGAAACAAACAATAAATTACCCAATTTCACTCTCGGAAATTTATTAAAATTTGGATCCGTAAAGGCCCGGGTCAACTGTCTGGCGCGATCCGCTCTGAAGTTAAAAAATATCACGGCATCATTGCCTTTCACGACGCCGAACGGTTCTCCGGATGGCGCCAAAACGATGGTCGGTTCTACATATTCATCCTTGATATTTTTTTCATAAGATTGGACAATGGCATCGGTCGCATTAATAGCCGTATGGCCAACTGCTTCAGTTAACAAACGATAGGTCTGTTCAATTCTATCCCAATTCTCTCCCCTATCCATGGCATAATAACGCCCGCAAACCGACGCTATGATACCGGTTTTTTCTCTTGAAATCTCCGATTCCAACAAATCCAAAAATTTTAACGCCGATTCCGGAGCCACATCCTGGCCATCGGTAAAAACATGTATAAAAACAGGTCCTCTGAATTTTAAAAATTTTATTGAACGTAGAATGGCGAAAAGATGATCAATATGAGCATGAACACCGCCATTAGAGAGCAATCCCATCAAATGTATGGCCGATTTATTTTCTTCAGCATGATGCACTACCCTCTTCCAAGCCGGCAAATCATAAAATTCACCATTTTTTATAGCAATATTAAACCTTTCCAAGTTTTGATAAACCACGAGTCCGGAGCCAATATTCGCATGTCCCACTTCAGAACTACCCATTTCACCCCAAGACAAACCGACTTCAATGCCGGAGGCCCGCAAAGTTGTCCCCGGATAATATTCACCAATCTCGCGCAGATTGAGCATCTTGGCCACAGCCATAGGATTACCCCGTTTTTCAAAAGAAATGCCAAAACCATCCAATATAGCAAGAACTACGGGCTGTTTGACCATACCAATATCATAACACGCCTACAATGTATTCAAGAATCTCTCCAATTCTTCCGCAACTCCATCCGGCATCGGCACCCCATCCCTTATTTTGGATATTCCGGGATATCTCCACGCGCTGATGATGATAGTCCTTGGTTTTCCTAAAAGTTTTTCAACCCTAGATTGCAATTTTTCATTTTGACTTTTCAATTTTAAATTAGTCGCGTACATCACCCATATTTCTTCTTTTCGCTTCGGTTTATCATTCCTTTGCATTACCGCGATTGTCCCCGCCGCGATGCCGTCTTCCCGTCGTTTCGGATTCCGCATCACACTCCGGATTTTCTGCTCCGACAAACCATAAAACATCATTTTATTTTTCACATGACTCGTCCAATGCGCCGAAGAGTCGTCTTTGGGAAAATTAATCCGCATATTCAATCTTATAGATCACTCCCGCATAATCATCGCTTATATACGCGTATCCCTCCGATGATACTTTTATGTCCACCGGCCGACCCAAAACAGTTCCCGATTCGTCTAAAAATCCTGTTACAAAATCCGATACCTTACCTATATATTCACCTTGTTCATCAAATTCATAACGCACCACTTTATAACCGGTCGGCGCGCTCCTATTCCATGAACCATGATAAGCCGCCAATAAATCACCCCACCAATCCCTCGGCCAAGAGCTGCTGCCAGGTATAAAAGCTAGACCCAAAGGCGCCGAATGAGCCGGTATGTCTATATAACTGCCGACTTCAAACGGTTCCATGCAAGGATTTCTAAAATACACGTTTTTATCAAAAACGCCGTCGTGGATATTTTTGCCATAACAAACAGGCCAACCATAATTACCCTCACGGATGATATTTATCTCATCCGACGGCAAATCGTCGCCCAACAAATCCCGGCCCATGTCCGCACCGAACATCCGGCCATCTTCCCGCCACGCAAAGAAAACGGTGTTCCTTAGTCCGCGGGCAAATAAAGCCAAATTTTTACCCTCGCCATCACCCCTTAAAATCACGCCCCTCCTCTCATCTTCCTCGCGACAAACATTACAAGTGGAACCGATGGAAACATATAAACGCTTATCCGGCCCAAAACCGATGGTTCTGGAAACATGATTCCCGCCGGCAGGCAAGCGAGCCACAAATTCGGGATTGCCGTCGCTATAAGTTGGGAGAGACGTGATTTGATGTTCTTCGGCAATATATAACTTAAAGGGAAAATCGGGGTGGAATGCCAACCCGTGAGGATTTTTCAAATCTTTCAAAATTGTGTTGGCCTCCATTCGCCCATCCGCGTCTTTGGAAAGTAATGTAATTTTGCCTTCGCGCATCTGACTTACCCAAAGATTACCGAAGGCATCCACGGCCATAACCCGCGCGCCCGGCAAATTATCCGCGTAAACGGAAATCGTAAAACCCTCAGGGACTTTTAAAGAGCCGGCTTCTATCTGAATACTGGGTTTCAAAAAAACCAACTTAATTAAATTGCCATAATTTTTCCACCCCAAATAACCGGTTATTCCCAAAATTATCAAAAATAAAATCGCTAAAAATCTTTTTATCATTGATATTGAAGTAATCTACCTAAAACGCACCGATATTTCCACCGACCGATCATTTTCCGGCAGCCCACTCGGATTATCTTTTTGAAAAATCACTTTACCGGCCGGAGTATTTGGCGCAGCAAATTCAATCTCGCCTAAAAACGGCACAAAATCCGTTGTCATCCAGTCACCTTGCGCGGTAATATACTTTACACCCAAAACATTATTCAAATCATCAACGATTTTTACCGGCGCCGAGGCCTCAAAATACCAATTCCCCCTCGCCTGCCCCGAAACTTTGAGTGGGCTGCCTATAATGGCATTCGGTTTGGGGTAATCGATTATTATCAGCTCATCGATCCTGGGGATGGAGACCGTTGTAAAATACAAATATAAAAATATGCCGGCAATAACAGCCAGTAATATCAACAAGACAACCACGAAAACCCTGTTCATATTCCTCAGCATACATCGTATGCCGACCCGGTGTCCATTCTAAATCACAATTTCCCCCGCAACTCCCGGTGATATTTTACGGCAAAACGGTGCGCTTCGTCGCGCACACGGACCAACATATCGCGCGATTTGAAAATCGCTTCATGCATGCCCAAAGGATACAAAAAATCATTGCGCTTGCGTTCTTTGCCCTTGGCAATACCGATTACGGGGATACCCAGTTTTAAGGTCGAAAGAACGCTCCGCGCGGCATTCACTTGCCCCACTCCGCCGTCCACCAATATGACGCCCGGCAACTCCCATTCACGGTGAGCTAAGCGGCGCCGCAGGACCTCTGTCATCATGCCCACGTCATTCACTCCTTTAATGGTTTTGATTTTGAATTTTCTATATTCCCCCGGCGCCGGCTCGCCATTCTTAAACACAACCATCGCTCCCACGGCAGAGGTTCCACTGATATTGGAGATATCGTACCCCTCCACCCTACCCCAACCATGGGAGATGCTATCTCCCATGGTTGGTTTGTCCAACAAAGCCACGTCTTGGATATGACTCAAGGCATGTAATTTATTTCTGATGGCGGCCGCCGCTTCAAACCGCGTTTCTTTGACGGCCGCCCGCATGTCACGCACCAGCTCGCGCATAACGCGTTTTTTCTGGCCGCGGAAAAACAAAATCAATTGCTTGATATTCTTTTTATAATCAACGCTTGTAATCCCCCCGACACAGGTGCCTGGGCAAAGCCCAATTTGATAATCAAAACACGGCTTGATCGCCCTTTTTGTTCCATGTTCCATGTTATGTGTTCCATGCATTGCCCACGGAAAAATCCGGCGCAAAATCTTCATAGCCGCTCGAAGCGAAGTCGGCGAAGTGAAGGGCCCAAAATATCCCAAGGGGTTCCCGAACGCCATGGCCTCTTTAGTACGCATCACCACCACCCGCGGAAACTTTTCGCGCGTGATAATGACATACAAAAAACTCCTATCATCTTTGTCTTTAATATTATATTGCGGGCTATAACGTTTAATTAATTCGGCTTCAAGTATCAGCGCCTCTATAACTGTTGCTGTTTTCTGGAAATCAATTTTGGCAACCTTAGTGAGCATTCGGGCAATACGCGCATCTTGCGGCCGCTCAAAATAGCTCGCGACCCGCCGCCTCAAATCTCCGGCCTTGCCGACATACAAGATACGCGCCTGTCGGTCTTGCATTAAATAGACACCGGGGAAATTAGGAATCTTTTGTCTTAATTTAACAAAATCTATTGCCATAATTTAAAAATCAAATATCAAAAATCAAAATTATAGATAATAAATTAAAATTAGAAATTGCTTCGTTGCAAATTTTTAATTTTTATTTGTCATTTTGCGTTTTGATTTTTACATTTTGACTTAATGCTATTCGAAGATATTTACCCGTGTAGCTCCTCGCGTTTCTCGCTATCTCTTCCGGTGTTCCCACGGCCGTAATCTCGCCACCCCGCTCACCGCCCTCCGGCCCCAAATCAATCACCCAATCGGCGGTTTTAATCACGTCCAAATTATGTTCTATGACTACGATGGTATTGCCGCGCTCCACTAATCGGTGCAATACCTTCAAAAGATTTTCAATATCGGCGAAATGAAGTCCGGTCGTCGGTTCATCCAAAACATAGAGCGTCCGGCCGCTGTCGCGCTTGCCAAGCTCCGCCGAAAGTTTAATGCGCTGAGCTTCGCCGCCGGAAAGCGTTGTCGAGCTCTGCCCCAGCTCCAAATAACCTAAACCTACTTCGTTAAGAATCTTTAATTTATCATGTACCCACGGAATATCGCGGAAAAAATCAGCGGCCTCCTCAACCGTCATGCGCAAAATATCATGGATATTTTTTCCCTTATATTCCACTTCCAATGTCTCGCGGTCAAAACGCTTGCCTTTGCATATATCGCAGCGCACATAAACCGTCGGCAAAAAATGCATTTCTATGCCTATCACGCCATTGCCCTCACAATGTTCGCAACGGCCGCCGGGAACATTGAAGCTGAAACGCGAAGCCGTGAATCCCCTCATCCGGGCCTCCGGCGTTGAAGCGAACAAATCACGAATATAACTCCACGCGCCAATGTAAGTTGCCGGGTTGCTGCGCGGCGTCCTCCCAATCGCGCCCTGATCGATGGCAATGACATTCGAAAGATATTCCGCGCCCATCATGGCATTGTGATGCCCGACTTCATGGCGGCTGCCATGAAACTTGTTAGCCAAGGCCTTGTAAACCACATCGTAAACCAAAGTGCTCTTACCAGAGCCGGAAACGCCGCTCACAGCCACAAACCGGCGTAACGGCAAATCTATATCGATATTCTTTAAGTTATTGGCGGAAACGCCGCGCAATTTCAAAAAATCCTGATTTTTTATTTTCCGGCGCGGCGGCACCACAATCACCTTGTCGCCCCGCAAAAAATCAACCGTCATCGACTGGCCTTTAGGCGTCTTTTTAAAAACCTCGTCACGGACTCCCTCCACGACAATTTTTCCACCATGCACGCCCGCTCCCGGCCCAATATCCACCAAATAATCCGAGGACCTGATAGTGTCTTCGTCATGCTCCACAACAATCACCGTGTTACCCAAATCGCGCAAGTTCTTAAGCGTCGCAATCAATTTTTCATTGTCGCGCTGATGCAACCCGATGGTCGGTTCATCAAGCACGTAAAGCGCCCCGGTGAGGCGCGAACCAATCTGTGAAGCCAGGCGTATGCGCTGGCCCTCGCCGCCGGAAAGAGTGCCGGCCCGACGCTCTAAAGTCAAATAATCCAAGCCCACGTCCAACATAAATTTCAAACGATTTTTTATTTCCCTAAGCGGCACTTCCGCGATGTGCGCGGCTTCACCTTTGGATTTCAATTCCATTTTATCAAAAAACGCGTATGCTTTTTCGATTGAAAGCCCGGTCAAATCACTGATATTTTTATTGTTTATAAAAATATGCAGGGCTTCCGGCTTGAGCCGTTTGCCTTTACAGATCACGCAAATTTTCTCCGACCACGCCTCCACTGTCCCCAAACCGTGGCAATCAGGACAAGCGCCGTAGGGGCTGTTGAAAGAAAACAAGCGCGGCTCAATTTCCGGCAAAGAAAAATTATCGCGCGGACAGGAAAACTTGGAAGAAAGGGTAATCTCCTCAACCATTTTTTTGGTTTTGGAAATTTCCCGGGCAACAAAAACCACCACATCGGCCCCGTATTTCAAAGATGTTTCCACCGCTTCCGCGACCCTCGCCCGGCTATCCCGGCCCTTAAAATCCAGAGCGGCGGGCATCTTGTCCACCACCAACTCAATCGTGTTTTGTTTATACCTGGAAAGTTTAATGCGCTCTTTGAGCGACGCAAATTCGCCATTGATGCGGACCTCGCCAAAACCGGCATTCAGAAAATCATAAAGCAATTGATAATATTCTCCTTTCCGGCCGATAACCGCTGGCGCCAAAACCAAAAGCTCCCGATCGGGATGCCTGCCGGCAAATTCAACAGCGGTATCCACAATTTCTTCCGCCGTCATTTTCCGGATCTCGTTGCCGCATGTAGGACAAAACGGCTTACCGGTGCGGGCAAAAAGCACGCGAAGATAATCGTAAATTTCGGTCAAAGTGGCAACCGTCGACCGAGGATTTCCGGAATGGCTCTTTTGGTCGATGGAAATGGCCGGCGAAAGGCCTTCGATTTCGTCCACATCCGGCTTATCCATCTGGCCCAAAAATTGTCGGGCATAAGCGGACAAACTTTCCACATAACGCCTCTGCCCCTCGGCGAAAATGGTATCAAAGGCCAAACTGGACTTGCCCGAACCGGACAACCCTGTGAAAATGATGAGTTTATTGCGCGGCAACTCCAAACTGATATTTTTCAGGTTGTGTTCCCTGGCGCCTTTTATGATGATTTTTTCATTCATATTATTTTTTTCGTATATTCGTATTCTTTTCGTATTTCGTAGCCCTTTTCTTTAATAGAATAAGCTCATCTCTTAATATGGCGGAC
>CAYHSY010000035.1:0-9660 GCA_964359435.1 uncultured Candidatus Saccharibacteria bacterium | reverse complement strand
GTCTATTGACCAGGTGGCGAGAATTATGCTATAAATATTTATGAAAGTCACCTGCGCCTCTTTCGGGAGTGTGCAGGTTTTTGTTTATAGGCTATAATCTTAATCAATATGGAAAGGGTTTCGATTTATATAGATGGCGGCAATTTTTATCACTTAGCCCTTAAAAAGCTGGGCATCGAAGAGATGGATTTTAATTTTGAAGGATTCACCAATTTTCTAGCCAATAGTCGAATAATTTCCGATATGGGAAAAAGATTTTATATAGGTACCGTGCGAGAAAAAGAGGGTGATCAGAGAAGCAAGGAAGCGATGTCTAAACAAACTTCTTTATTCACAATTTTAAAGAAGAATCATTGGGAAATTAAAACGAGCAAACTTAAAACAAGAATAGAGGAAATAAATATTGATGAGAGAGTTTCTGATTATGAAAAGATAAGAAAATTGGGCATCAAAAGGATTACTTTTGAACGCCTTAGAGAAAAGGGTATTGATGTTAAGTTGGCCACCGATTTAATTGTCGGAGCCATTGACGATCAATATGATGCGGCGATTATTATAAGTTCGGATGGAGATTTAATTCCGGCAATTGATTGGGTTCGTATAAGGATGAAAAAGAAAATAGAATATGTGGGTTTTTCCATACCCGATGAGACGAATCCAAAAAATTCTACAAATCCCATGATATCGCTTATCACCAAAACGGATGTTAAGCGCATATTAGTTAAGTCGGACCTAGAGAAATTTATTATCTAAGTCCTTATTATCAAACCAGTTCTAATGGCATGCAGTTGCCGACTTGGAATTTAAATTTTACTTTGAAAAGAGTTTTTGTTTACAACCCGTGAATTGATATAATGGGAATATGAAAAAAGTCATAATGGGCATCGGGGTGCCGGGGGCGGGGAAGACTACGGCTTTGAAGGCGTTGGCTGAAAAATATGGATATATTTATATTTCTCCGGATGATATACGCAAGGAGCTTTTAGGAGACGCGGCCGGTCAATCGAAGAATAAAGAGGTTTGGCGGGAAGCGGATAGGAGGATGGTTGAGGCCTTGCGGAACGGCGAGGGCGTCGTTGTGGACGGGGCTTTTGCCGATCATAAACAGCGCAGGGAATTTATCGCTTTCGCGAAACAAAACGGAGCGGAGCGCGTCGAGGGCATATTTATGGATACGCCTCTGGAGATTGCCAAAGAACGCAACAGGGGAAGAGATAGGAAGGTGCCGGAGTATGCCATAGACAGGATGGAGCAAGGCATACGCGCTTTTCCACCGCGTATTGACGACGGATTTGACGCGATGTTTGTATTGGACGAATCGCACCGGCTCAAAGAGGTTTTTATGGCTAAAGAAGGAGGGGAGATGAAAAAAGAGTTTGGTAAATTTAAATAAATCGGCTGTTTGTGCCGTGAGCGACATAATTTGCACTTATATTTTTAAGAGTTTATATTTAAAATATTATGTTTAATCAAAAAGGGTTTTTGACGGTGCCGTTCGCGATTATTATTGCCGGCATGATCATCGGTCTTTCTGTGATTTACGCCGTGGGTCAGAGTAACAATGGCGGTAACGACAATAATGTGGCAGTTGTGGAAGAGGATTTGGCAGATGTTTCAGTGGACGATGTCCGTCCGGTGGATGAAACCGACCATATTTTGGGCAATGTGGACGCGCCGATAAAGATTGTCGAGTATTCCGATACGGAATGCCCGTTTTGTAAGCGATTCCACTATACCATGAAGCAAGTGGTAAAAGATTATGGCGGACAAGTGGCGTGGGTTTACCGTCATTTTCCGTTGGAGGCCTTGCACTCCAAAGCGCAAAAAGAGGCGGAAGCGTTGGAATGCGCCGGTGAACAAGGTGGCAATGTCAAATTTTGGGCTTTTTTGGACCGTTTGATGGATGTGACGCCATCGAATGACGGTTTGCCGGACGGGGAGCTTTCAAAAATTGCCGCTTATGTAAAATTAAACGTGGCCGAGTTTGATAATTGTCTTACCAGCGGCAAGTATGCCGGACGAGTAAGTTCTGATGCCGAAAACGCTTCGGCCTCCGGTGGAGAGGGGACGCCTTATAGTATTGCCGTATCTAAAACAGGCGAGTTGTATCCTATCAGCGGCGCTTATCCGTTGGAATCGGTGAAGGCGATCATAGACAGAATGTTGGGTAAATAATCCAATAAAATCGGCCTATAATCGGGTTTTTGATTGGATAAGCCCTGAGTATGATATAATACCCTCAAAGGTCGTCTAAGCACGTTGTAATTTATAACAAATAATATGTGCCCAAAATGCAAGCATCCTCATAAAGGGGGTGAGAAGTGCGGCCAGTGCGAATGCAAATAAATACTCGCTTCAAAGGTCGGGTAAATAATTTTGTCTTCCAATATGAAACTATTCATTGCTCCTGATAAAGAAGATGGTAAATAGAGCTTGCTAGACCCGAACGATCTTTGTTCTTTCGCATAACTCCGTCTTATCATATGAGGCGGAGTTATGATTTTGGTATAATTAGAAAGAACTCCTTTCAGTAATATGGATCTTCCTCATTCCAGACATTATTTTTTCTTGGGCATGCTCCTGGTGATCGGTATTTTAAACGCGGTAATTTTTTATCCGTTCATCGGCATGCTGATTTTTGCCGCGACGTTCGCTGCCATCTTTCGCGGTTGGCACGAGAAGTTTCTTTCTTTCTTCCCTACCGTTCCATCTTTTGCGGCATTACTGACTATAGTTTCGATAGCGGTTATCATTATAACCCCATTAATTTTTTTGGGTATCCTGGTTTTCCAGCAGGCCCAGGATTTATATATTAATTTAACCACCAATCCCGACTTTGCCCTGGAGTTTAACGATTTTTTGGGCGGTGTAGTGGAAAAATATCCATTGTTGGATAGTGTGGCAGGTTTGGCTTATAACCTGGACGAGCATCTCAGGGTTGCCGCGTCTTATCTGGCCGGTAATTTGGCGTCAGTTTTTTCCGGCCTGGCATCGGCGACTCTGGCGCTTTTCATAACGCTTGTCGCCCTTTTTTTCTTTTTAAAAGATGGCCGGGTATTAAGAAAATCCATCGTGCAGCTGAGTCCGCTCCAAGACGGGGACGATTCCTTGATCCTTGGACACCTGGAGCGCGTGGTTAGCTCTGTCGTAAAAGGATCGCTTCTAATCGCTTTACTGCAGGGCATTTCGGCCGGAGTGGGTTATCTTATTTTTGGGATTCCGAATGCTTCCATCTGGGGGGCGGCGACCACGCTTACATCCCTTATACCCGGCATCGGCACGGCAGTCGTGATGGTGCCGGCCATCGGTTATTTGTTTTTGGTGGGCAAGGGTTCGGCGGCGATCGGGCTTTTGATTTGGGGATTATTAGTAGTGGGATTGATTGACAACCTTCTAAAGCCGCAAATCATCGGAAGCAGCGTGGGCATTCATCCATTTTTGATTTTACTCTCAGTTCTGGGGGGGTTGTCGGTTTTTGGTATTTACGGATTTCTTTTGGGCCCCATTCTTTTAAGTTTTCTTTCGGCGCTCATCGATCTTTTGAAGCGCGGTATTGCGCCGCATGCGCATAATGTTCTTTAGAATTTAGTTTATGCTCCAGACCATTGAGGCCTTAATCGTCGCCCATGGACCCTTGGCGGTATTTTTTATCGGCATTCTGGAAGAAGTTGTTTTTGTAATCCCGTCGGCCGCCGTTTTTTTGGGCGCGGGTTTTTTATTGATACCGCCTGACATTCCTTTTTTGGATGCCTTTGGTTTGGCGGTAGTCCGTATCGGCATTCCCGTATCGTTAGGGGTGACTATCGGCTCCTTTTTTATTTATGGAATTGTTTACGCCGGCGGCAAACCGGCGCTGAAAAGGTGGGGCAGATATTTGGGTATATCGTGGGAGGAAATTCAATCCACGCTTAAGAGCTTCACGGCTGGCAAAAGCGATGAAATACTCCTGTTTCTTTTTCGGGCCTTGCCGGTTTTTCCGATTTCCGTGGTATCTGCCGCTTGCGGTTTAGTGCGTCTGCCTTGGAAAGAATTCTTGTGGACAACTCTGGCCGGAGCGTTTGTGAGGGCGACCGGCGCGGCTTTGGTTGGTTGGAGAGTCGAGAAAACATATGCCGCCTACGCCGCGCAATTTGAAGTGGTGGAAAAATATGGCTTGGCGGTTTTGATTGTCCTGGGCGGTTTGGCTTATTGGTACTTGAGAAAGCATTTTAAGAGGTAGTATTTAGGTATGTTTTGTCGTTGAATCGTTTTTACTCTAGTACCATACGATCGTACGATACTAGAGTAACGGGGGATATTTATATGGAGAGAGTATAAAAAAATAAATAGATCAAAAAACCGACAAGCCCTGTGCTGGTCGGTATGCGGATGCTCGCTATTTACTGATTTTTTCTTTGTACTCTTCACAAGCCCGGCGGTAGATTTCGATTTGGGCCTTATACTTCTCCAGAACTTCTGGCTTGGCGTAGATGACGGCTTTTTTATAGTGGGAATGCGGGTAGGCCTCATCTTTATCGAAGAAGGCAACCCATGCGTTCTTGGTGTGGTCATCTCTTGGGATATCCTCTGGTTTGATTTCCTCAACTGTGATGTTATTCACCGGAACGAAGCAGGTTTGGGGCTTCCAGAACCAGTGGATTTCAACCAGTTCTGAAAGTAGATCTGGGCTCCTTAAGCCAGTTAGTTCGAATTTCTGTCCCATATTATTTGGCCCGAGATTAACCGGCGCGTTCGGTTTTTCGGCGGTGTTTTCAGGTCGGATGGATACTCTGTCGGTTGGCAACAATCGAATTGGCGCATTGTCAAAGCGCATCATCTTCTCTCTGGCTTCGCTAGATTCGTTGCCCCATTGTTCAAGTTCTATTTCCCAGACAAGGACATCTGTTTCCACTGGCACTAAGATTACGATGCTTAGATCCAACAGGAAGTTTTGGTAAGTATTGTTATCGGTATACTCAATTGAGGTATAGTCAAATCCATCATCCCGAACTTTGACGGCGACGTGGTTTCTCAGGCACTGGCGGGTACCAGAGGTGTCGCCGTCTTGTAAGATGCCGAAGATGACCATGTCTCTTGCCGCCGAGAAATCCACCCATTGAACCGGTAGAAGTTCCGTTAGTTTGATGGTCCCGTCATTTCGGGCGGCGATGTAATCGGCCCTCCTAGCCCTGAATTTTTCCAATAGGACATTGATTCTGTCGCGTTCATCCGGAGTCGGCACTATGATGCGAATTGTTTTGTAATAGTCCACGTATTTACGTGGTGGCGTGTATGCTCCGAAGCCCTGCACGATCGCACTCTTTTTCGTTTCGTCTATCACAATCTCAATGCCCTCGGTGGATTTGTATCGGATGGTTTCTTCGCTCAAATGGAGATTGACGTTATCTCCGAAGATAATCAGGTCGTGTTCGGGAAGGTAGTCCCATTTTTTTAAGACAATTTCTTTGTCCGGTTTCTGGTCGGGTTCTTGCGCCAGAGATGGGGCGATTGAGAGAACGAAAAGAGTTACGATTAGCGCGAGTTTTTTCATCATCCTACCCTTCTTTTTACAAAGAGCAATTTGGAAACATACGAAACAGATTATATCTTAGCCGTCCTTGTCTTAAGAAGCAACTTGTAGTCGCATGTATTTTATGGTATAATATATACAGATTATGCCGATTGTTAAGGCCAACAAAAAAACTATTGCTCAAGCCGCAAAAATTATAAAAGCGGGCGGAATTGTGGCGTTTCCAACCGAAACGGTTTATGGCCTGGGTGCGAATGCGTTTAACGCGCGAGCCGTCAGAAAAATTTTTGAAACTAAAGGGAGGCCGATGGACAATCCGCTGATTGTGCATATCGGGGAGATGGGGGAGTTGAATAAAATTTCCAATTTCCGTCCCTTCGGGATGTCCCCCGCAGGGGGACAATTTCCAAATTCCAAATTGCGATTCGCGATGACGGCGGAAGAATTGGCGGAGAGGTTTTGGCCGGGGCCGCTGACGCTGGTTTTGCCAAAAAATAAAAACATTCCGGACGAGGTAACGGCCGGATTACGGACGGTAGCCGTGCGGATGCCGAGCCATCCAGTCGCGCGGGCGCTGATTAGGGCGGCGGGGGTGCCGATTGCCGCGCCGTCGGCTAATCTATCCGGCCGGCCGAGCCCCACTACCGCCCTGCATGTGGCTGAGGATTTCGGGGACGGGCTGTTTATCTTGGATGGCGGTTGCGCCGAGGTGGGTTTGGAATCCACGGTTTTGGATTTAACCGTGGAGCCGCCCATAATTTTGCGTCAAGGCGCGGTGACCTTGGAGATAATTCAAGGGGTGTTGCCGGAGACGATTTCATGTAAGGGGAATTTTTCGACGAGCGCGGGGGGTAAGGTTAAATCTCCGGGTATGAAATATCGGCATTACGCGCCCCGCGCGCCATTGTTTTTGGCACAGGGCAAAGGAGCAAAGGAGGAGATTCCCAGCATACAACGGTTTCTTTTGAACCATAAAAATTTGCGCGTGGGGGTCCTGACGGTTGAAGAGCATAAGGATCGTTATCAGCACGCATGGGTTGTGATCTCTTTAGGTTCCAGGCGTAATTTATCTGAGATTGCCCAGAATTTGTTTACCTCCTTGAGGAAGTTTGATAAATTAAACGTAGATGTGATTATAGCCGAAACGTTTCCCAGAGAGGGCATCGGGGCGGCGATTATGGAGCGGTTAGAAAAGGCCTCTTATGGTGATGGGAAATCCCGTTAGAAAATTTACAGATTATAATCAATCAGGATGAACAAAAATCTAAAAAGAATTTTAACTGTTGTCGTAGTCGGCTTCATGCTGATCAGCTTGGTTCTTTCTTTGACTCCGGCTTTGTTCTATTAGCATGAGTTATAAGTTCTATATTACTTCCGAGTCCGCCTGGGATGGCATGCGCGAGGCCATCGCGGCAGCCAAGAAGTCCATTTATTGGGAGTCATATATTTTTATTGATGACGCGCCTACGCACCGTTTTTTGGATTTATTAAAAGAGAGGGCCAGACAGGGCGTTAAAGTTAAGGTTGTGTTGGATAGCATCGGGAGCTTCCAGTTTTGGAACGATATTCGGGGTAATTTGGCCGCCCACGGGATTGAATTATTATTTTTTAATCGTCTTTTGCCATGGTGGAACCCGCACCGATTGCGGCGTTGGTGGTTTTTGCGAACCCACCGTAAGCTGCTGGTTGTGGATGGGCAAACCGGTTTTATCGGAGGAGTGAACGTGGGCGTTCAATATGCCAAGTGGCATGATTTGCATTTGCGGCTTGAGGGGGCGATTGTCCGGCGGTTCGTAAAATCTTTCGCCCGGTCATACCGCCTGGCCGGAGGGCGCGACCGATTGTATATGCCGCCGAAAAATCACAACGAACGAATCTCGCCAATGAAGGTGGCTTTACTGGAACATTATCCGGCCGGAGGCCGTTCTTACTTGCGTAAGTTTTATAAAGAAAAATGTTCGGCGGCTTTGCGGCGCATTGTGATTGCCACGCCTTATTTTGTGCCGCACCGGTGGCTGATGCGATCTTTGAAGAAAGCTATCGCGCGCGGGGTTTCGGTGGAGGTGATCTTGCCGGGGGCGGGTGATTTAAAACTTTTGAATTTGGCCAATTCGGCCTTCATGGAGCTGGGGGCGCGCATCGGCATCAAGTTTTTTCTTTTTCCGGAGATGATCCATGCTAAGGCGCTTTTGGTTGACGACCAGGAGGGCATGGTCGGTTCCAACAATATTGACGCCATGAGTTTTGATTATAATTTGGAAACCAGCGTTATATTTTCTGATGAACATATGGTGGGGGATTTGCGGACTATTATTGAAAATTGGAAAACTTTGTCGGTGCCATATCGCCCGGAGACACGGAAAAAGAGGTGGCACGAGCGCGCATTGTTTTGGTTGGTCCGAATGTTGCAACCGTTTCTTTAATTCGCGCGTTTTATATATAACATGCCGCGCGATGTTTTAAGCGATAAAAAAATTGTCGTCATCGGCGGAGGTACGGGAGTTTTTACCGTGCTTTCCGGACTAAAAAAACATTACCGTAATTTGACGGCAGTTGTGACTATGGCGGATGACGGCGGTTCAACGGGCATCTTGCGCGAAGAGTTTGGTATTCTACCGCCGGGTGATATCCGCCGGGCTTTGATTGCGCTTTCCAACTCCGATAATGGCATCCTTTCGGAATTGTTCGCTTACAGGTTTTCAGAAGGCCGCGGCTTGAACGGCCATACTTTCGGCAATTTGATGATTACCGCATTGGAAAGAATTACCGGCGATTTTAATCAAGCCATCATCGAAGCCGGTAAAATTCTTTCAGTGGACGGCACGGTTTTGCCGGTAACTTTGACGCGCACGACTTTGCAAGCCGAGTTGGAAGACGGCACTGTCATAAGAGGGGAGACGAATATAGACGTGCCGTCACACGATGGCAATCTGCGCATCAAACGGGTTTGGCTGACTCCCGATCCTGAGTTAAATCCCCAGGTTAAAGAGGTGATCATGGGCGCGGACGCGATTGTTATCGGGCCGGGCGATCTTTACACCAGCATTGTGCCGAATCTTTTGGTTTCCGGCATGCGCGAGGCGCTTTCCAAGACCTCGGCCAAATTGATTTATGTGATTAATTTGATGACAAAATTCGGCGAGACGAATAATTTCAAGGCGTCGGACTTTACGCGTGTCATTGAGTCGCATATTGGCCAAGGGGCTTTGAATTATATTATCATGAATAATAAGCAGCCCACGCCGTCGCGCTTCCGTCCTTATGCCAATGAACGGGCTAATATGGTGGAATTGGATATGGCCGAGACATCTCGGAAGCCGACGCCCATTGTCGCCGATCTGCTTAGGCCCAGAGGTTTCTTGAGGCATGACCCGGATAAGCTCGCGAGGATTATAAAAATGATCGTATGATTTAACTTCCGCATAATTCTATCCCGCTTTGTTCCACGCGCGGGCTTTTTATTATTCATTGTTAATTTTAGTAAAAATATGAAACAGGACATCAAATTGAATAACTTGATAAAAGATGAAATTAAGCGCCAGCAAACATCTATAAATCTGATCGCTTCCGAAAATTATATTTCGCCGGCCGTGCTGAAGGTTTTGGGCACGCCGCTCGCCAACAAGTATTCGGAAGGGTATCCCCAAAAACGTTATTATCCGGGAAATATAATTTATGACGAGATAGAAGAATTGGCTCAGGCGCGCGCTTTAGCCGTGTTCGGCCTTAAAAAAGAAAAGTGGCATGTTAACGTGCAAATTTTTTCCGGTTCGCCGGCCAACGTTTCCATTTTGGCGGCGTTGGTCCCGGCCGGGGAGACGATTATGGGCATGGGTTTGTCGTTTGGCGGTCATTTGAGCCACGGACATCATGTTTCTTTTTCCGGTAAGTTTTGGAAGGCGGTCCATTATGGCGTGGTGCCGGAAACCGGATTATTGGATTATGAAGAGATTCGTAAAATTGCGCTGGAGCAGAAGCCCAGGTTGATCATCTCCGGTTTCACCGCTTATCCGCGACAGGTGGATTTTAAGCGTTTTGGAGAAATTGCCCGGGAAGTCGGGGCTTATCACTTGGCTGATATTTCGCATATTGCCGGATTGGTCGCGGCCGGGCTTCACTCGACTCCGGTTCCCCATTGCGAATTCGTGACC
>CAYHSY010000034.1:0-10405 GCA_964359435.1 uncultured Candidatus Saccharibacteria bacterium | reverse complement strand
GCTGAAGCCGCGGGTTTTCAAAAGGGAGATTTTATCGAGGGTTTCGGGAGTTCAGTGGAATTTATCAATTTCGTGGCCTCGCGCCGCGGAGAGGTGGTGGAGCTGCGCGTCCGGGGAGAGGCGGGCGTAGAAATTGTTTCGGTGGTGCCCCGTGTTGAAAACGGCGCGGATGAGGGGGCTCTAGGGGTCATCATTTCCGAAGCCGGGGTGCCGGCTCACGGATTTTTTGCGAGTATCTGTAACGGGCTTAAGGCCTCGCTTGGCATTATGGCTTCCATTCTCTACGGACTTTCCAGAATCGTCGCGACACTCTTCAGTGAGGGTAAATTAATGGAAGGGTTCGTGGGGCCTATCGGTGTTTTCGGCATCGCGGCCGAATCAGTTAAAAGCGGTTTTATATTTTTCATGCAGCTCCTTGGTCTGATCTCGTTAAATCTCGCGGTGTTAAACATTCTGCCCTTCCCGGCTTTGGACGGCGGCCGGTTTCTTTTTATAATTTTTGAAAAAATTAAGGGCACCAAACTTTCACCGGCTTTTGAATCAACTGTTAATATGATCGGGTTCTCGTTATTGATTGCCCTGATTTTAGCCGTGACGGTGCGGGATGTTACGAAGCTCTTTTGATGCGTACCCGCTATATTTGACTTAAGCGGTGTTATCATATATAATATATGAAGGTTTGCGAGGGTACCTTTAATTGTGGCTGGTATTCGATTGGTTGGCAGCTTGAAGGAGAGATACCCATGGAAATCAAGGCAAACGTTTTCTTGTTCTTGTCTTATGGGGTGGACCGGCCGGCTTCTTGTTACGAGCCGGGGTGCGCGCCCGCCATTTGGGATCACCTGCTTTTCTCCGATAAGGAAGGTTCTCTGCTCCGCTCCGGAAAGAATCAGGCGACGGCCTGGGTCAGGTTTTTCCGACATGTGGACCGGCATGGTTCGCGTCGAACGGTAGAAATCTTCGCGGAGCGGGAGGGTTTCGATCCGCTGTTGCCGGGGGTCGTGATCTGCGGCGCCGGCGGGGCAACATGGTGTTCTGCCGATACCCGTGAGGAGCTCGGCAGGATCGGTTACCACTACGGCTCCGTGTCGATCCTCCGGCCGGGCGTAAAGCCGGCCAAGTGGACCTGTGAATCGGTCCTCTTGCCCAATAGACGCCGCGCGGCGCAGGGCAAGGTCGGTGGCATTGTTCTTGGGTCCTGGGGTAAGGCCGCTGATCTGGCAGAGGCGGAGGACCCGGTGTTGTGGGCGGTGACTGCCCCATTCGGAACAGTCCAGGAGGACCCCAAATGGGACGGGCCGGGGGGTGAGTGATGCCCTGGTTTCCTCGACGGTCGCTTGGTGAGCCCATCTATCCCGTGTCGCGCGTGTCGCGGCTCGGGATTTTTGTTTTGTAAACACGCGCCATAGAATAGTCAACTTTATTTCCTGTGCGTTTACTGGTAAGCTTTCAAGAAATAACGCAACGGCTCATATGCTACTCTCCAAACTTTTTTCCAAATCGGAACGCGCTTTTCCTAAGGACGAAGAAGCGGTCAATGCCAAATACTTGATCCGTGGCGGTTTTATCCGTAAGATGTCGGCCGGCGTATTTACCTATTTGCCGCTCGGTCTGCGCGTGCTCGAAAAAATAAATAAAATCATCCGTGAAGAAATGGACGCGATCGGCGGCGAGGAACTCCTGATGCCGGCGCTCGTTGCCAAAGAATACTGGGAAAAATCCAATCGCTGGGACGTGGAAGTGGTTTATAAATTGAAAACCCAAACCGGCGAAGAGTTTGGGTTGGGCTGGACGCACGAAGAAGTCATTGCTTCGATCGCCAAACATTTCATCCAATCGTATAAAGATTTGCCGCGCGCGGTTTATCAAATCCAGACAAAATTTCGCCACGAGCCGCGCGCCAAAAACGGCCTGTTGCGCGGCCGTGAATTTTTGATGAAAGACCTGTACAGTTTCCACGCTTCCGTGGAGGACCTTAATGATTATTATGAGAAAGTTAAAAAAGCTTACTCCAAGATTTTTAAGCGTCTTGGTTTAGACGCTCTCGTCGTCGAGGCTTCCGGCGGCGCTTTTACGAAAGATTTTACGCACGAATTTCAAGTGCTATCCGCCGCCGGCGAGGACGTGGTGTTTTATTGCGCCAAATGCCGTTATGCCCAAAACAAAGAAGTGGCGCGCGTTAAAGAAGGGGGTGCCTGTCCCAAATGTTCCGGCACTATTGTCTCCGGTTCCGCGATCGAAGTCGGTAACATTTTCCGGCTCGGTACTCGTTTTGCGGATGCTTTCGGGCTGACTTATCAAGATGAGCGTGGCGCGCCGCAAAAAGTCATCATGGGTTCATACGGCATTGGCCCTGGCCGCGTGCTCGCGACCATTGTTGAAAATTCGAGCGATGAGCGCGGCATCATCTGGCCAAAATCCGTCGCGCCATTTGCCATTCACTTGATTTCGCTCGGTAAAGATAAAAAGACCATGTCTGCGGCCAAAAAATTATATTCCGAGCTGTCAAAGGCCGGCGTTGAGGTTGTTTGGGATGACCGCGCCGTTGGCGCCGGCGAAAAGTTCGGCGACGCAGATCTCCTTGGCGCGCCTCTGCGGATCGTCGTAAGCGATAAAACTTTGGCTGAAAAGAAAGTGGAGATTAAGGAACGGGGGAAAGCAACGCCTAAGTTGATTTCAGTAAAAGAATTATTTAAAAATTTCTAATTGACCTAATCAAATCCCAATGATTAAATACCCAATGTCTAAAAAAGGATTAGTTTCTCATCGGTCATTTTGTCATTAGCATTGGTCATTGATTAGAATAATTAGGTTAATTAGGAATTAGACATTTATGAAGTTTTGGGATTTTTTCTCCAAAAACATTGGCATAGACCTTGGCACCGCCAATTCATTGATTTATCTGGCTGGAGCGGGCATCGTGGTCAATGAGCCGACGATTGTGGCTGTGAATGGCAAAACCGGCCAGCTTTTGGCCATAGGCGAAGATGCCCGTAAGATGATTGGCCGTACGCCGGCGCATATCAATGTGGTGCGGCCGCTCGTGAGCGGTATTATTTCCGATTTCGACATGGCTCAAGAGATGCTTAGGTATTTTATGCGTCGCATTGGCAAATCGCATTTCACCTTGAATTATCATAAAGCCGTCATCGGTGTACCCAGTAATCTGACGGAAGTGGAAAGAAAATCAGTTGAAGACGCGGTTTTGGGCGCCGGTGTCAACAAAGTTTATATAATCGAAGAATCCGTCGCGGCAGCTTTGGGCGCGCGTTTGCCGATTGATGAACCGACTGCCAATATGATTGTGGACATCGGCGGCGGCACCACGGAAATCGCCATAATTTCTATGGGCGGTTCGGTGACTTCCAAAAGTTTGAAAATTGCGGGCGATAAGTTTCATGAAGAAATCATCAGGTTTGTCAGAGAAGAGTTTCGTCTGGCAATTGGTGAGCCGACGGCCGAGGAGCTCAAGATCAGCATTGGTTCAGCCGTACCGCTCGATCAGAAGGAGGAAATGACGGTCAGGGGGCGCGATCTGACAACAGGTCTCCCCAAAGAAGTTATTGTCCGGGACGCGCAAGTGCGTGCAGCCCTTGCTAAGCCGTTGAAAAGCATCGCGGAAGCAGTCAAAGAAGTGGTGGAAACCGCGCCGCCGGAGTTGGCCGGCGACGTGCTGCAGCGCGGCATATTTTTGTGCGGCGGCGGCTCGCTTCTGCGTGGTATAGATGAATTGATCAGTAAAGAGCTTTCCATCGCGGTGACCGTGGTGGAAGATCCCTTGACTTGCGTCGCGCGCGGCACGGGTGTTGCTATTGAACAATTTGATAAATACAAACATATTTTGGATACCCCGTTCACTCCAAGGGATATCAAGTTATGACCAAGCATGCGTTGCGGGCCATCGCGGCTATACTCATGATCGGCGGACTCTTCGCGGGCGGTGCCATGAGTGATGGCGCCGCGACGCTCGCGGCTGAGTTGCGCCGGGCTTTTGCTTTGCCTTTTGTGTTCGTCTGGCGCGTGGCCAAGAGCAGTGATTTCGTGTCGCAAATTAACCGGCTCGGTTTCGAAAATCAATCGCTTCTCGCGGAATTGCAATTGGTGGAATCGGGTATACCCAGGGATGACCGGCGTTTAATTAGGGCTAAAATTTTTGCCTCGTATCCTTTCAATGATAAGCATACGGTGACCATCTCCAAAGGGGCCGCCGATGGAGTGAGGGTCGGCATGGCCGTTTTATTTGCTCCGGGTATATTTTTTGGAGAGGTTCGCAAGGCGGATATGGATTGGAGCGAGGTCAGCACCATTTTTGATCCTTCCCGGGAGTTGCCGGTGCGCGTGGGCGCTTCCGGCATTCCGGGTCTCCTTAAAGGCGGTTCCAATATCGTTGTGTCCATGCTGGATAAAAACAGGCATGTGGGCGTCGGAGATTTGGTTTATTTGGCTAAGACCGGTTTGCCCTACGGTTTAAAAATCGGCACAGTGCGGGCAGTTGATGGTTTGGCTGGGACCGCTTTTAACGAAGCGGATGTCGTGCCGCCATATTCTTTGGGTGATCTAATCGATGTCTTTATCATTGCGGAATAATAAAAGTTTAATCGCCGGCATTTTGATAGTTTCCTCGGCGTTACTGACTCACGCCAAGGTTTTTACCGTCTTTGGAGTTAATCCCAATCTGCTTGCGGCCTCTCTCGCCGTTTGGGTATTTTTTATGGACGGTTTTTTTATGTATTTTCTTTTAGCGGGTTTCGGGGCGATTATTTTGAAAAGTTATCCGGCGTTTGATTGGCCATCCGTCGCCTTTTTGATCTTGCCGGCTTTATTTATTCTGTTCAAGATTATTAGTCCGCTGCGTCCTTTGCCCACCATCGCCTTCTCCGCGATTTTGGGCACCATGGTCTTTTACGCCATCATTGATTATAATTTTTTGATCACGCACTTCCTAATCGTGTTGTCTGAAAGCGCGCTGAATGGCGCATGGGCCGGCGCGATTTTCGGGTTGTTAAAACGTTTTACCCGTGATTGGGTCGTCTGACATCTCAACCGCAACTAAAGATGAAACAGGACAACATACATTTTGAAGAATCCGTTTTCGGCCGCGCGGCGGAAGACTTGGATTATTTAGAGATGCCTTTGCACCGTCGTATTTTCGGAGCCGCGGCTGTTATCGGCGCTGTTTTTATATGTGTTGCCCTGGTTCGCGTCATCTATCTTAATCTGAATCGAGGCGAGATTTACGCGGCCCGCGCCTTCGGCAATGCCAATAAAGAAATCATTTTACCGGCGCCTCGCGGTGATATTTTGGACCGGTTCGGCCGGCCTTTGGTCAGAAATGAATCGGTTTGGAGCGTAGCCGTGAACGCCAACGTTTTTATCAAGCAATCTCCGGAAGAGCAGTCCGCTTTGATCGGGGAATTGGAAAAGATTCTGGATCCGACAGAGGGAGATTCAGGCGTGGCCGAAATTCTATCCGGCGCCGATTTGGAGAACGGCGCGGCCATCGTGCTGGAACGCGGCATAGATACCGAACGCGTGATTGCTTTGAAGGCCTTGGGCGATCCCGCCATTATTATCCAAGACGATTATCGCCGCTCATATATTTATGGAGCGGCAGCGTCGCACGTTTTGGGTTATACGGGCTTGGCATCGGTTGGCAGGCAAATTGAAGGCAAAAGCGGGCTGGAGGACTTTTACGACAGCATGCTCCGCGGACGAGACGGAAAATTCATCGAAGGGCGGGATGTGCGCGGTGCCAAACTTTTCAATCGTTATGAAGATCAGCCGGAACCAGGGGCAACGCTTCGCACAACTATAGATATTGAGTTTCAGGAGTATTTTTATAACAGGATGAAGGAAGGCCTTGAAACGCTGGACCGCGATTCCGGAGTGGGTATCGCGCTCAATCCGCGCACCGGAGAGATTTTGGCCTTAATGAGTTTTCCAAGCTACGACAATAACATCTTTACTCTGCCCGGTAAAAATCGTGAACGTACGGCATTTTTGAATTCTCGGACCAAGCCCTTGTTTAACCGCGCTATCTCGGGTGTTTATAACCCGGGCTCCACCTGGAAGCCGGCCATGGCTTTGGCGGCCCTAAAAGAAGGCGTTGTCGATCCCTCGACCTCGGTTTTTTCCGGCGGTGTCCTGGAGGTCCAAAATCCTTTCGATGCTTCGAAGCCCAGTAAGTTTCTGGATTGGAAGGCGCACGGCTGGGTCAATCTTTATTCGGCCCTCGCGCGTTCTTCCAACATTTATTTTTATGTCATTGGCGGCGGCCACCGCGATTACAAGGATTTGAAGCCGTTGGGCGTGGCCCGTATCGAGGATTATTTTTCGCGGTTTGGTTTCGATATGCCGACTGGCATCGATTTGCCGGGCGAGGCCGCCGGCGTTTTATACGGCCCCGATTACCGCGAGAAAAATGGCCGTCTTTGGCGAGTCGGCGATACTTACAACATTTCAATCGGTCAGGGTGATTTGTCGGTGGTCCCCTTGCGGCTCTTGAGTTTTATCGGCGGTATCGGCAATGGGGGCGTGATGAAACGTCCGTTTGTGGTTTCCGAAATTAAAAACAGTCGCGGAGAGATCATGGAGAAGACATCTTCCGAAGACGGTTTTCGGCTGGATGATTATAGTCAGGAGATCGCCGAGGTGCAAAAGGGTTTGCGCGCCGGAGTTGAGTCGGCGGAAGGGACAGTTCATCGGTTGGCCGATTTGCCCATGTCCTCGGCCGGCAAGACCGGCTCCGCCCAGATTTTAGGTAATACCAAGATCAATGCTTTTTTTGTGGGTTATGCTCCGGCGGAAAATCCGGAAATCGCGATTTTGGTCCTGGTAGAAGATGCCCGCGAAGGAAGCTCCAACACGCTTCCTATCGCGCACGATGTCTTGAAATGGTATTACGAGAATAGGTTAAATAAAAAACCCGCCTGATTAGCCAGTGGCTTTTCGGCGGGCGTAGAAGCTAGCGATGACGGCGCGCATTCTCGCCACTCTGTAGGGTGTTTTGTCGTCGCCAAGCACTGCGAACACCATGCAAACGGTGATGGCCATGACCGAGATTCCGAACAACTTCGAGAAGATCGGGTCAAATTGCGGAGCGATTAACTCCAAGTATCCCATAATCAGCGATATTCCCAGCACGCCCGCCCAGAGAACGAGCGGCGTCCAGGCGTATAGTTTGGCGACGCCCGGATTCTCTGTGCTGACCGCCATCCTATGAAGCGGATACTGCAGTACGCATACTGCAAACACAGTAGCCATTACGGCGATGCATTGCGTCAGTGGATTGGAGCCGTCCATGTGCCGATCTCCTTATGGGATTTGGGTAGGCCAATTCAAAGGGCAAACCTGATAGTATATATATTATACACTATTATATTATATAAGTCAAGAAAAATCCCTACTCACGAAGCTGGATGAGTAGGGTTCCCGGATCTGTTTCAGTTACTACGAGGATCGTGTCTATGAATAGCCAGACGATGAGGAGTAGAAGAGCGATTGGCCGGGCCTCCGCCATGAAGGCATAAGCCATCACTATATATGGGGCATGATAGAGTAAGATCGCCAAGCCGTGGACAAGCAGGCCTATTCTGATCTTTGAGCCGGCCGGCAATATGCTGAATCGGCATGGAAATCCGAGTCGTCCGAAGAAAACCCGCGCTATTAGGTTGGCATAGCGCCTGAAGGCCGCGGCATAAGCTTCTTTTCCGCAGGCCGCCGGTAACCTTAGCAGGAATGGGCAGCATATCAGGCGGCGGCTCCAATCGATGGTTTTAAAGACCAGATTTACGTAAAGTCCGGCCAGGAATTTCAAATCTTGGCACATGTTGGCAATGATCGACCCGCGTTTTATTTGCGGTTTTTTGCCATATGTCGGCAATAGGAAATCAAGATTGAATTTCCATAGCGCTTCGTAGATGGCCAAGAAGGCAAAGCCATAAAGCGCGTAACCGAGAGTTTTGAGCGGCATAGGTTTGACCCATAGTATATTGCCGTACACCGTCAGACATCCTGCCAGCATGGTCATCGCGCAGAACACGGTGGTCTTCTGCATTTTTTCCGTGTCATGCCGGAAAATGATTATCGGGATGATAAGCGGCAGAGACCACGAAGCGAAGATGAGTATCTCCAGTTTATCGGCGTAATGCATACACCACCTCGTTAAAATGATCGGGCGGTTTGGCAGCCGGGCTTCGATGAACTTTTTATATAATAAACTAAAACAATGAAATACACAAATAAAAACCGGCCAGATAGATTTTCCGGCCGGTTATTTCTTGTTCTCTTCGAGCGACAACTTCATTGGCGATATGGCAAAAAGGGCTACTTCGATTATCGCAACGCCAACGATCATGAAGAAGGCCCCCTCGACGGCCACCGGCTCCAGAGAGATGTAGCCGGTAATAAAGGTTGATCCGCCGAACAGAATACCGGAGGTGAATAGCAGCCAGCGGGCAAGCTGTTTGAGGCGTTGGCTGTAATGCCGGGATTCGGTCTTATCCCGCCACCAAGTGGCGCCGAGCATGGCGAGCGCGAATATGAATATGAGTGATGATGGCCAGAAAAGCGCGTCTAGAAAGCGCATAGCTTCTATCCTTCATTGGAACTCTTATTTATCAAAGTGGATTCTATATTAATAGAAGCATAAAGAGATTATTTTTGCGAATTTCTGCCGGATCATTTAAGATATAGATAAATGTTTATTGTATGAAATACGTCGTAGCCAACTGGAAAATGAACCCGAAAACCGAGCGCGAGGCCATTGATCTGGCTAGGTCAATAGATGTCCGCGGCCTGATTATCGCCCCGCCGATGCCGTTTATCGCGGCCGTTAAGGGTGTCATCAAAAATGCCGAACTGGGAGCGCAGGATTTATTTTGGGAAGAAAAAGGCGCCTATACCGGCGAGGTTTCGTCCGAAGAATTAAAATCTTTAGGTGTGAAATACGTAATCATCGGCCATTCGGAGCGGCGCCGTAATTTGGGCGAAACGGATGAGATGATCGCAAAAAAGATTAAAGCCGCGGTTGAGGCGGATCTCGTGCCGATTTTGTGCGTAGGCGAGACATTCGAAGAACGCGCAAAGGGTGAGACAGAGGCAGTCGTCGCCCGTGAATTAAAAATCGGCCTTTCTCTGATCCGTCATCCGTCATCCGTCATCCGTCAGTTAATTGTCGCCTACGAGCCCATCTGGGCTATCGGCACCGGCACGCCCGACACTCCGCAGAATATGTTAAATATGGTAAAATATATAAAGGGGATAGCGGGAGAAACCGGGGTTATCTATGGCGGTTCCGTTACCTCCCAAAATGCCCATGATTTTTTAAAACATAAGGAAATCGACGGTGTCCTTGTCGGCGGCGCCAGTTTGAAACCGGAGGAAATTACCAAAATTGTTGAAATAAGCATAGCTTCGACCTCGCCCGGCCAATAATTATCTGCTGAGCGCGTCGGAAGAATGCAATAAAGCATTATGAGAGAAAAAAAATTCATCTATTTTACTGGCAGCATAGCATTGGTTGTGGCCTCGCTTTTGGGCCTGAAGGCCGTTTGGTATTTGTACAGAAGCGAAGCGACTCTGCCGGTTAACCGCAGCATCACGGTTTCGGCCGAGGGGCGATCGACTGTGGCGCCTGATCTGGCCAGACTATCTTTCGCTGTTATTTCGGAAGGGGAAGATCCGGAGAAATTACAAAGCGAGAATTCTCAAAAAATGAACGCTTCGGTTGAATTTGTAAAATCCCAAGGCATTGATTCCAAAGACATCCAGACATCCAATTATAATTTACAGCCGCGCTATGAGTATGATGAAAAGAAAAAGAAATCTTTTATTTCCGGTTACACGCTTTCACAAACGGTTAATGTGAAGATTAAAGATTTTGAAAAGATTTCCCCGATTTTAGGCAAGCTGCCTTCTCTCGGCATCAATCAGATTAATGGCGTTAATTTCGAAGTTGAGGATCCGGATAAGTATCTGAATAGCGCTCGTGAGGAAGCGTTTTCCCGCGCCTATGCCAAGGCCCTGGCTATGGCTAAGCAAAATCATACCAAGCTCGGTCGTGTGGTAACTTTCTCGGAAGGGTATGGAGGCGGGCCGGTGCCTTATCCGCGTTATTTGGAAGCTGCCGTGTATGGTAAAGGCGGGTTGGATATGGCTTCTCCGCCCATTGAGCCAGGTTCGGAGGATATAAGCGTTAGTGTTTCAGTCACTTACGAACTTAGGTAATAAATACGGCTAATTTCATCAATAACTGTGTTACTCCTCCTCGCAGTACCGCCAGAGGGTACAGCTCGTCGGAGCGCCTTGTTCTTGATGAAATTATTCCGCATTCATGAGTCCGTCGCGTTATTACCGGCAAGGTTTTGTTGTGATTAAAGGCCATGAATAGGTTTGAAAAAACATC
>CAYHSY010000033.1:0-10524 GCA_964359435.1 uncultured Candidatus Saccharibacteria bacterium | reverse complement strand
CAGAGGATGCATCCGGCAACATTGCTTCCGAAATTGCTTTTGCGGGCCCTGCGCCCATTATTACGGAGGAGCCCGCGCCATTCGAAATAACAGTTGAAGAAATCGTGCCTTTTGCCATTTCGCTTTCCAAGATTCCCAACATTTTCGAAGTTGATATAACGGACTCGGAGGCGCCGGAGGCCCTTTCTGGATTGCCTTTCCGCATCACCATGGGTCGCGCTCCAGTGATCAGCGTTTCATTTGAAGAACTTGATCCGTTTGCTATTTCTCTCAGGGGCCCCATAACCCAGCCGGGACTTTTGGAGGATTTGATAATTACTTTGGAAGAGGAGGTCGCGGGGGAAGAGGATTTTGACATTCAGATTTTTGAAGAAGAGCCGGTCGGGGCGCGGGAATTACCGCCAATAGAAATTATCTTGGAGCCGGACGAAGAGATTTTAGGAGAAGAGTCGTTGGAGATAATAATAGAAGAGTTGCCGGAAGGCGAATTGCCGGCCGCGCCGATCGAGGAAATTGAAATTTTGATTGATGAGGCGCCGCAAGTTTTGGGAGATGGGTTTAATGTTCAAATTAGGGAAATCACCGAGTCGGCAACGCCCGCCTCCACTCCGCCTAGTTCCGGCGAGGCAACGCCTGAAGCAGCCATTGAGATTGATGTTCTGATCACCGAGGTTTCCGGCGAGACGGCCGTCCCGTTAGCCGCGCCGGTCGCGGAGCCGGTGCCGGTTTTAGATCAGGTTTTGAATTTACTGGGCTTGAGTTCGCCCGCCTCCACTCCGCCTAGTTCCGGCGAGGCAACGCCCGCCTCCACTCCGCCCGCTCCAGTTCCATCTCCCGCGCCTCTTGCGCCACAGGGAACTTTAGCCGGAGAACCGGCGCCATCATTACCGCAAACTTCCGAGCCAATTCCGACCGAATTGGTCAGCTTGAGTTTGACTGGCGGAGTTCCACCTATCGCGCCGTCTGTTCCGGCGTTGGCTCCGGTTGCCGCGTCCGCGGTCCCTGCTCCCGCGCCGGCACCGGCTCCGCAACCGGTTCTGATTCAGATCCTGGAATTTTTCGGGTTAACATCGCCCGCCGCCACTCCGCCCAGTTCCGGCGAGGCAACGCCCATGCCAGTCCCAATTTCCGTTCCTGCGCCCGCCTTGCCAAGTGAGCCGGCCGGCTTACAAACAGAGGAGATCCCCACCGAGTTGGTTGGTTTGTTATTAACCGGCGGTGAAGTGCCGCTACCGACCGGTGTGCCGGTTTCTGCTTCAGTTCCGACAGCCGTTCCGGTACCCGCTCCGGCTGAAGTTCCGGTTGAGATGGTTGGTCTATCTTTGACGCCTAGCCCGGCTCCCGCGCCGAGTGTTGCTGTTCCGGCCTCAGAGCCGGCGGCACCCATAGCTCCGGTTGAGCCGGCTTCCGCGCCTGCCCCGGTCGCGCCTAGCGAACCGGCTCCGGCGCCATCGGTTTTTGATACGATTTTGAGTTTGTTCGGATTGGGTCCAGAGCCGGAAGAGGCACCCGTGCCCGCGCCGGCCCTGGTACCGGCTGTGGCACCCGCTGTTCCAGCGCCTCTAGCTATCGCTCCGATAGCTCCGGCTGCGGCACCCGCAGCCCCTGCTCCTGTTCCCGCGCTGGCGCCGATCATGGCTCCGGCTCCGCTTGGCGCTCCTATTCCATTTATAGCACCGGCTCCAATTGGGGTCGCGGTCGCGCCGCCGGCGCCTGTTTTGGGCGCGCCGGCCTTTCCGGCAGCGCCCATGATTGCTCCGGCCGCTCCGGTTCCATTTGGGGTTCCGGCGCCGGTGGCGCCTATGATGATCCCGGCTGTTGTTGCTCCGGCTTCCGTTCCGTCGGTTTCACCATTGGCCGCGGCTCCAACTCCGGCTCCATCAGGCGGTGGGCCTATACCGCAAGGGGAGTCGACTAAGACACTTACAAAACTTGTGGACGCGCTTAACAACCTTTTAGTGTTACTTAGATTGAAGCAGGCACCGGCAGCGCCCGCCTCCACTCCGCCGAGTTCCGGCGAGGCAACGCCCGTTGCGCCGGCTCCGGCGTCCGAATCTGTTTTCTCGCGTATAAAAGCTATTTTTGGTCAGGGCACGGTGGCGCGGATACGGCCAGCCGGCCACAAGACGGATATTTCCGGGACCTGGGACGGCTATGAGGATCGCGGCGTGGATACTTTCAATAGGGCAATTTGGGTACCCAATCACTATGGCGCAACTTCGGCATATAAGGGATCATTAAAATAAAGCAAGAATTGAAGAAACGAAGGACCGGAGAGATAAGGAACTGGAAAATGGAACCCATGATGAATAAAAATTTTAATAATTTGCGGCTTAGCGTAAAAATTATTTTAGCGGCATTTGCCGTGGCATTGGTTTTGCCAATGGCGGTTTTTGCCGCGCGTCCGGCGGCAAGCGGGAAGATGCAATGCGCGGCATCTTTCGCGCAGCTTGCCAGGCGGAAAAACGCGGAAGCAAACGCTAGGAAAAAAATTGCAGATAAGGCGTATGAAAAATCCAGGGCTTTAGGTGCAGCGTTGGGTCCCGAAGATATAGGCAGTAATAGTGCTAAAAATATAAAAGCCCAAAAAGCCGACGCGGCGGCTAAGGCGGCCGAGGAGGCCTATACGACCGCTAAAGCTGAGGCAGACGGTTATGGTGTCGCATCCCGGGACGCGCGCGCGTTTGGTAATACCGTTAAAAAAGAGCGTGGTGATGTCGCCGACACTTTGAAGCAGCAATGCCGCGATAAGCTGATGAAAGACGCTTTGCAAAAACAAGACAAGCAATGCGATAAAGATAAGCAAAAAACAGAGCAGTCATTTGGTAATCAAATTGTCAGGAAGCCGGATGGCAGCCGCGGGCCCCGTTGCGAGTATGGAGTAGTTTGTGACCCGACTTTGAGCGTGAACGCCCCAATCGAAATTTCTTTTTCCGGCAAATGCACCAGTGGCGGGAGCGGGGCGATAACTTGTTCAGTGGCAAAGATTAAATGTGATTCGGAATACGGGCAAGGCGGCTGTCGGTGCAATCCTCCGCCACCCTCGGCCCCACCTCCGCCGCCCGACGTTTGTTCTAACCTGGCGGGCGTTCAATATACGATCCCGGATGGATATATTGACTCCGGTGATGGGCGGTGCGTGCCGGGTGCGGCTCCGATAAGGGCAAGCGTATGCCCGAATTTGCCCGGCTATTATGCCGCAATTCCAGCCGGTTATACCAAATATGAGGGTAAGTGTATCAAGTTTAGCGCTCCCAGATCGCCGCTCACTACGCCAGTCGTTACCCCGAGAGTCATTCAGACCGGTGGAGGAGTGCAGAGTATTCAGACCGGAGCCGGTGGCGGATTTACGCCGTCGCAATACGGCTCGCCGTTGATTGAGGCACAGCGACGATATTACGAGCAGTTGCGAACCTCGATTCAGTCAGGCGGTGTCCAGTCAGGCGGTGGAGGGCTCAACACACAGTCGAATTTTTCGCAGTAGTGATTTGGTATAATAAAAATAAGCAACAAAGAAATGGAAAACTTAAAAAATAATAAACTGATTGCAATGTTGGCTTTAACCGGAGCCGCGCTGGTGGCCGCGGTGGTTTTACTGGGGCCGCGTTTGGTGGGGGCGCAGACTTCAGTGGTATCATCTGCTTCGGTGTCTTATGGGTTAGAAGATACGAAGGGCAGTAAACCCCAACAGAAAGTTTCTTGTGATCCAATAAAAGAAGCTGGCGATAGGTTGAAATCTCAAAAAGATCAAATCAATAAAAATAAAAATCTTTCTCCGGCGCAGAAAAAGAGCGCTATCGCCGCATTAGCAGCGGATGCTAAGAAGTTAGATCAAGGAGCTAAAGATAAAAATCGGCAAGCCGATGAAGATGCTGCTAAAAAATCATGTGAAGAAAAAATTCAAACAGCCCTTTCTGCCGCCAATCCTAAAGCCATTGCGCTTTGTGTTAAAAACGGACGTACTGAGGAGGCCCAAAAAGCACAAGATGATGCTGTGAGGAATGCCGAAAAAGGCACCGGATGTGTGGGCGATGAGGTTCCTTTGACTTTTTGCGAAGTCATTTTGGTTCCAAGAGTTCAATTTGACCAGAGTTCTTGCACTAAGGATGGGCTAAAAGGAACGATCCGTTGCATTGCTTCGGGATATCAATGTGGGTTTAATTGTACTTCTGCCTGTGTCCCAAAAGAAGGGGATGGTAAGGTCGGCGCTTTGAAACAACCGGCGGGGCCGCCAAAGGCACCGGTGTTGAAGGGGATATTGAAAGGCGAGAAGGGTGCTTACAATGCGTCTGTTATACCCGGCAAGAGGGTTGTCTGGACACGCGATTCACTGCCGGATCTGGAAGTTGAGTTTGAAACAGACAGTGAGGGTAGCCCAACTGGCAGGTATACTCTTTCGTTTGACGGCCAGCTAATTGGGGAGCCGCGATATTCCAGCAAATTAACTCAGGCAATTCTGGAATCATTGGGATCATCGGGATCACGTCAACAATCAGGCCAGCAATTAAGCGGTTTACCCTCTTCTGGCGGCGCTTTGAGGCAGGTTGGCGGTCAGCAGGCACCGCAACGGACCGGCTCTGCGCCGACTGGCGTGCCAGGTACCGGAGGCGCGGTTCAGCAGGGCGGCGGCGGTCAATTGATTGGTGGAGGCAGGGGGACTATTCAAACGCAGTGAAGCCCTTTTGGCTTAATGCCTAAGACCGGCTCAACGGGGAACCTCCGTTGAGCCGGTTGCGGTTTTGCTTGCTTTTATGCTAAATATGGTTTATAATAAAATAGGTTTCCTGTTACTGCCTGTTGTTCCTTTTTTGCGGAGGATGGCGCCATGTCGGATAACCGTTCTTCCAATTTTCTTCAGGAGGCCTTCCAGAAGCACATGCGGAACCTTTCCCTGGCTGTCCTGGCTTTTACCGGTCTGTGCTTCATCTGTTTTTCCCTGTCGGCCTTCAAGGATTACAAACGCATGGCGGAGAAGCGGCGCCACGACCAGAGTGTCGTGGAGGCCCTCCGGGCCTTGATGGGCGGCAAGCGTTGATCCGCTCCGACAGTTATTGGAGCGGGTTTTTAATTTGGTATAATAAAAGTAATGGGAAATGTTAAATATCGCGTGTTAATTTCGGCGATGGTCGCGGCGGTTATTTTTGTTGGAGCCGAACTTTCTTGGGCGCAAACAAAATTGCCCGGGATGGAGAGTTTTGACGACGCGACGGGACACCTATATTTTATAAGTTTTCCGCCCTGCTCGATACAGCATCAGGTGTATGGAATAGACGGTAAACCCGTTGGTTCCCTGCAGATGGCAGTTTTAAGTGGCGGAACCGATCTGGTACCAGATAGGGTTATCAGCGACCTGTTGAGCGGTCTTACGCGTCATCTTATAAGTTTAAATAGGCAAGCCAATCTTTGGCCTGATTTCATAAACGCTTTAATTAAAAGAGAGAACGATATAAGGAATAATGATTGGAACGATGAGCAGGAACAGTATCGGGATTGTTATGCGACTTTGGCAATAAAGTATCTCTCAAGACAGAGGATGCATGCCGAATATAATACCGAGTTGGGAAGGGATCTTTATGAGGTCTATATTCTGCCGTTTGATGAGGTCCCTGGTCCGCCGGCTGCGTCTCCGGCCAAAGGATCTGATAAAAGCCTGCCTATTGGTGGTATAAAGATGGCAGAAACTCCTTTGGGAGAACGACTTGGTCGTTCCGTTAACGTTTCTGATGGACTAGTCGATCCTAATGAACCTGGTTCGAACGGGGCGATAGGTGAAAAAAGATATTCCGCTTGGAAGGATTTTGATATTTCTATTAAAAGCGGATCGCAATTGGTTTACGATCTGAGGATAGAAATTACCGGCATTGCCGCGAATGCGCTGCTGGTGCCGCCGGAGTTCGTGGTGGAAGAGTCTACCGAAGGGAAGATTATATTTTTTGCGGCGGTTTTACCAGCAGGATTTTATTCCATGAAAATAAACGCCGCGGCTTGGTCGGCCAACCCTCAAGCATCGGTACGAGTATCCGGTTATCTGGAAGATGGTCGGCCTGCTATGAAAAGTTTTCAGTTACCTTTAACATTAAAAGGGGAAACGGATAGAGGAGTCATTGCTCGGCCGGCTGCGCCCGCGGCATCACCGGCCGCGCCCAGGGAACAGTTGGGCGGCGGAGTTTCCGGGGCTTTTCCGGATTTTTCGACACAGACTAATCCGCCTCTGCATGACGCGGCGGCTTCAGAGCGGCTGGCGGAAGAAAAGGAGGGGATACTATATGGCAATAAACCCGAGATAGTGCCGGCGGGAGATGGCACCAGTGAAATTTATATTCCGCCGCCGACTATATTCCAGAGAACGGTTGATTATATACAAAGCTTCTTTTAATTTTAATGAAATTTTCATCTAAAATTTTGCCGATAGTTTTGGCTTTGGGGATGGCGTCCCAGGCCATGGCGCAGAGCACGGCGCCGGAGGCATCTCCGCCGACAACCATCACGACGCCGGTTGTTTCGACCGTATCAATTCCTGCGCCGACTGCGGTGACTCCTCCGGTTATAGTGTTTCCAACCGGACCCGCCTATTTACCGCCTGCGTCGGGTATTTATGCCCCCCCTGTCGTTGACGGGACTATTTTGCCGATAGGACCCGCTGAAACCGGCATCAAAATTGAACAGCCGTCTTTTTATATCCCGTCATCCAGAGCGCCTAAAATTCCGTCCGGGCAATCGCCTACGGCTTTGCGTTTGCTTCAGCAGAAGACATGGACAGGGGTTAAAAGATCGGCCTCTGCTTATAGTTATCTTGTTTTAAAAAATAAATCGGATAAATTTATAGATGTTCTCGATCATAACTTAAGTCTGGTGGCGCCCAAATCCGATGATATTAGCGATACTGGGCCTTTATTATTTCCGGATTTGGTTAATATGGGGATGCAGATCAAGTATGACGAAGTAGATCTGGGGCGGATTGCTCCCGGGCAGACGGTTAAAATACCCTTTGCTGTATATGCGCGCTCCGGCGCGGCGGGTTTGGTGAATTTGAAATTCGTTGTCAGCGCCAAGCAACTTAAGGCCCCCATGGTGTTTAAAAAATCTTTCGACCTTAAGAACGCCATTTGGATAGCGCCGGCGATAGCCAAAAAAGATCCGTGCGAGGATTGGATGATGAGGGCAATACAATATCTGTTTGAAAATGGAAAAGTGTCGGGCAGAGGATCGCCTGTTCCCTTAACCAAGGAGCAAAAGGAATTTTTCAAAAAATTGAGTCAGTTGGATGAAAAAGACGCCATGTTTAAATTAAAGGATATTTTGGGAATTGATATCAAGGATTTGGATTTGGAAAAAATGGCGCCCATGAATTTCTTTTATATTATGGTGGATTTAATGTCTCAATATACTGAAGCGGCGGATCCGGAGGGGTTGAAGCTTCTGGAGGGAGAAAAGTTACCCGGGGAAGAGATTATTCCGGGTAGCGGCGTGATATTGACCAAGGTGCCACCGGAGATAGCCGCCACTATTAAAGATGTAACCAAAAATGAAGAAGTTGATGGCGTGCCGGTTCCTAAAGAAAAGGCCAAGAAATTAGCCGATCTCCTTGGTTTGGTTTTGAGTTACTGGCCTAAAGAGTATCCGCGCGGCGAAGGATTGGCCAAGCATCCGGTTGTGACAAGCACCATTTGGGATGATCCGAGTGGAGTGAGTGGTAAACGGTCTGGCGACCCGGAGACTAGGGTCCTGCAACCCCCACCGACTCGGAGCTTAGATGGGATTTCCGGTATACTTACCGATGCTTTCAAGAAGGATTTTGTGGAAGGAGGTAACCAAAGCGGGGCGCGTCTCACTGGCGTGGTGATTGGGCCGAAAGACGGTAAGGGGCCTTCTACCGTGGAGATAATTCCGTCGCCGGCCGGCAATAAATTTTCCAATTTAAACAAAGCTTTGGATCAAGTGATTGGTGCTGTGGCTAAGCACAATATATCATTTAACGAGGACGGTTGGATATCAGATAGAGATAAAGAACCTTGCGCGGATGCATTGCGGAAAGCTCGTGAGCGTATCATGCAGTTGGCGAAGGAGGGCAAGATGAACCAGGGCTTACTAGATGCTCTTTTGGAGGCCGGTTTTGGCGAGGTGCCGGATCCTGCCAAGTTCATTAAATAAGGCCCATTTTAGGCCCATCCCATCTATCTTTCCCGACCCATTGACAGGCCGGCCGTAATTTGCTATAATTATAGAGTATCAATAGGAAGGAGGGTTAAAATGCAGTACAGACTCTGTTCCTTGTTGGTCGTGTACGCGGCCACAGCCATTGTCACTTTCGCGGTCGTTCATGTCGCGGAAGCGGTGGTGGACACGTTCCGCGCCACTCTCACGGTGGTCGCGGCCCTACTCCGGTTGGCTTAAGAGCTTGGCCGGAGGAACATTCGGAGACCTGGCGTTTCGGCGCCGGGCCTCTTTCATTTTTGGAGTATCGGGAATGTATGTTATTTTAATGATATTATGGCTAATCTGGCGGAAAATAGACGCGCGTGCTTTGACTACGAAATTCTCGACACCTACGAGGCGGGGATAGAACTCAAAGGATTTGAAGTTAAAGCCATTAAGGCCGGCAAGGCAAGTGTTGTCGGCGCTTTCGCCGTGCCTCGGGGTACGGAAATGTGGCTTATCAATATGTCTATCCCGCCGTATCAATCCGGGAACGTGCCGCAGGATTATAAACCGGATCGGGAACGGAGGTTGCTTTTGAAACAGTCGGAAATCGCCGAAATGGTTGGTAAATCCAAAGAACGTGGCTTGACAATGGTGGCACTTAGGGTGTATAATAAAGGTAATCTCCTTAAGATTGAACTGGGTTTGGGTCGTGGCAAGCGCGGGCCAGACAAGCGTGAATCAATCCGGAAACGGGAGACGGGGCGAGAAATCGCCCGCAATTTCAAAAGGGGATGACGGGCTTCGACGGAAATTGGAGATTGGGAATTGCAAGCCGAGGCGACGATCCTCGTTAAAAGCGTCAAACCTTATAACTGCCAATAGAAATATGGCGTTAGCATACGCCTAGTTCTCACACGAGAACTGCGTAGGCCATCGGCGAATTCTCGCTTCAGGGATTCATCACCGGTGTTATATATGAAGACCGCTTTCGGTAAGACGCTCTGGTAGCCGGAAGTTAAATCACAAGAGTATTTGCTCAAATTTTTTTGAACTAAGCTTGTAGACGTTCTCAGTTGACGTTTTCGGATGTGGGTTCAACTCCCACCATTTCCACAAACAAAGAACGCTCCTTTTGGAGCGTTCTTTGTTTGTCGGTGGGAGTTGAACCGGGAAAGGGGTCGGGAAAACGGGAGTTTTCCCGTGGCGGAAGTTGGGAACCGCTGGGTTCCCAAACGCAGGTCGAATAAATGCGGCCGAGTAGTGAAATCTCCCACCATTTCCACTTCGAAAAATCCGCCTTAGGGCGGATTTTGTTTGAATATTTGACGCCTTCCATGGTCAGCTTGGCTAATTTGAGTTATAATGGATTTATGATTTTCGGCCTGGAAAAATATCTTAAAAGCATCCTGCCGGCGGTTGACTGGGCATTGGAGAGAACGACTGATAAAAAATTCGGCGACTTCGCTTCAAACGCGGCCTTCCGATTGTCCAAGGAAAGGGGCAAGCCGCCATATGCCGTGGCGGAAGGATTGGCGGCGGAAATCCGTGCTTCAGATAAAGAAGGGCGTTTCATGAAAGTGGAGGCCGCGCCGCCAGGTTTTATAAATTTTTGGTTGGCGCCCAAGGCTTTTGCGGCGGAGATTGAGGCGATTTTAACCCCCCACCTTAATCCTCCCCCTCAAAGAGAGGGAGGAAAAAAGAGAGAAAAGATTAATCTTGAATTTGTATCCGCGAATCCCACCGGCCCTTTGACCATGGCCAACGGCCGCGGCGGTTTTTTGGGCGACGTATTGGCCAATGTTTTGGAGTACGCGGGTCACGAGGTGACACGAGAATATTATGTAAACGATGCCGGCGTGCAAATTAAAAAGTTGGGTGAGAGTATTTTAGCCGCGTTGGGATTGGCTAAAAAATCTTCGGAGCATTATCAGGGGGCGTATGTGGCGGAGTTGGCAAAAAAACTTAAGGGTAAGATTAAAGCAGTTCCTCGACAAGCCGGGGGAATAGACGCGGAAGAGGTGGGGAGATTGGCGGCTAAAGAGCTTTTGACTAAGATTAAAAAATCTCTGAAAATTGTCGGTATCGGTTATGATGCCTGGTTTTCGGAATATAAAAATTTACGGCAGAAAGGAGAATTGGGAAAAACATTGGGTTTTTTGCGCGAGCGCGGCATGGTGTATGAAAAGGACGGAGCGGTGTGGATGAGGACGCAAGAACAAGAAAATGAAAAAACAGAAAAACAAAATAAAACCCCCCACCTTAATCCTCCCCCTCAAGGAGAGGGAGGAAGGGAGGGGGATGATAAAGACAGAGTGCTTGTGAAATCCGATGGCGAAGCGACTTATTTTTTGTCGGATTTGGCTTATCATTACGATAAATTTT
>CAYHSY010000032.1:0-10545 GCA_964359435.1 uncultured Candidatus Saccharibacteria bacterium | reverse complement strand
TATTTGCAACAAGTTAACGCCGAAGCAGTCTCAAATGTGCTGGACGAGTACAGTCCGTTGACAAACCATAAAAATCGCTATAAACTATAGTCATTATGCTTGAAAATGTCTTCAAAAGCTCTCTTGGCCTCCGGTTCTCTCCCGCGGAGGTTGTTAAAGAAATCATCCGCTACATGCAAGCGGAACCAAACCACGCCTACGCCCTGACCATCGGCACCGACTCCATGAAACTCGCTAACGAAATGGCCGACTTTGTGACCGCGATCGTGGTGCATCGCATAGGCCGCGGTGGACGGTATTTTTACAGACGCATTGATCAAGCCCAGCCCGGCGTTCTTCGTGATAGAATTATTGAAGAAGTGGTGATGTCCCTGGATGTTGCAACCAGCTTCTTGAAGCAATTCCAAGATGCCGCCTCCACAGCCACGCTACCCAAATACAGCTTCGCCATTCATGTGGATGTGGGCGAAAATGGCGAAACCAAAAAATTAATAGCGGAAGTCATCGGCATGGTCCGAGGCATGAACTTTGAAGCGCGAATGAAACCGGAAAGCTACGCGGCCTCAAACATCGCGGACCGCCACACATAAAATAAATTATGGACAAGCTCGTCATTGATATAGAAACCAAAAACACTTTCGCCGATGTCGGCGGGCAAGGCAATATCCCCGCGCTCGAAGCGTCTTTTGTCGGCGTCTATTCATACAACGACAATAAATACTACTCGTTTTTTGAACAAGATTTTGCGCGACTCGGCGAATTGCTCCGTAAAGCCGGCCTCATAATTGGCTTCAGCATCAACCGCTTTGATATCCCGGTTATGAAAAAGTATTACGAACTCGGCAACCGCTTTTCGACCGGAATTAATTTCAACATCTTCGCGCTGGAACGCTGCGATCTTTTAGACATGATAGAAGAAACCATGGGTTTCCGCGTGGGCCTCGACATCCTCGCCAAAACCAATCTAAACGTTGGGAAAACTTCCCACGGTTTGGAAGCCATCAAATTTTATAAGGAAGGCCGGCTCAAAGAGCTCGAGGAATATTGCCTGAATGACGTAAAAATCACCAAAGAACTTTACGATCTCGCTAAAAGCCGCGGCCATCTGCTTATTCCCGAACGCACGACCGGAACACTCCTCAAAGCAGAATTTAAAATCCAAGAGGCCTTCATGCCGGCAACGCTTTTCTAAACCGCCGGGCATCGGTCTTTTCATTTAATCAGCTCGGAAATCGGCCGGCTTCTTTTGTATTATCCGATTTTATCTTCATCCTCCCGCGGCCTTTTGCGTAAAAACCAATAAGTTCTATAATTAAGATTGTAATCTGATGAAGAAGAGCAAACACAAAAAAGACAAAAAAGAGCACGATTTGATGATCTCGGTTTCACCGATCAGCGCGGAAACCAAAAAAAGCGTCATTGCGGTACTTTTATTCGGCATCACCTTGGTCTTACTTCTTGCTTCCATTGGTAAAGCCGGTCCGGCCGGCGACTTCCTGTTCAGTTCACTCTCCCGCTTCTTCGGCTGGGGTTATTATCTTTGGCCACTGATCACATTTCTCCTCACGCTTTCATTTCTGTTTTCGCATGAAGAAAAATTCCTGGGTATGACCATTTTAGGCGTCGCCGGTTTCATCTTCTCCGGCCTGGGCCTCATAGATATTATTTTCCCCGGAAAAGGCGGGCTCATCGGCAATGCCATTGGCGCTATTGAGGTGCCTTTTGGTTACCTGGCTTCTATTGTATTAACCTCCTGCCTGCTTTTGGCTTCACTTCTCATTGCCTTAAATGCCCGCATTGTTTTGACCAAAATTCCCAAAGAAGAAGATGAAACCGGAGAAACCGAGAGGGGCAGGCGGCCGGTTCCGACCATTCTGGAACAAAAACCCATAATCATCAAAACGCCGGATGGCCGCAACGAGATGATGGTTTTAACTGAAGCCAAATCCGCGGCCATCGTGCCTCGCGCGGAAGAAAAACGCGCATTAGTCGCCCCACTGCCCGCGGAAGAAGACATAGACATTGCCCATGGCCCCACCAGCAACCACCCCAAAAACGCGCATCACTCCACCAATTACGCCCCACCGCCGCTTTCACTCCTCAAAACCACCATTGAAAAACCAACCTCCGGCGACATACGGGCGAATGCGAATACCATCAAGCGCACCCTGGAAAGTTTTGGCATTCATGTGGAGATGGGAGAAATAAACATCGGCCCCAAAGTCACGCGTTATACCCTGAAACCCGCCGAGGGCATCAAACTCACCCGTCTCATCGCCTTAAACCAAGATCTGGCCCTAGCTCTGGCAGCGCATCCCATCCGCATGGAAGCCCCAATCCCTGGGAAATCCCTGGTTGGCATAGAAGTACCCAATAAAACCGCGGCCATCGTGCGCCTCGGCACGCTCCTCGGTTTCGGCGATTTTGAAAATTCGGGCACGCTCGGCTTCGCGCTGGGCCGCGACGTCACCGGCGAACCCATCTATGCGAATATAGAAAAAATGCCGCATATGTTAATCGCCGGCGCAACCGGTTCCGGCAAATCCATCGCCATTCACACGCTCATCATTTCGCTCCTAGCCAAAAACTCGCCGGAACTTCTAAAACTCATTTTAATTGATCCAAAACGAGTGGAACTTTCCATGTACGACGGCATCCCCCACTTGGTCGCCCCCGTCATCACCGAAGGCAAAAAAGCCGTCGGCGTCTTCCGCTGGGCCATCTCGGAAATGGAACGCCGTTATGAGATCCTGCTCAAAGCCGGCGTAAAAGATATCAAGGGTTATAACAAAGCCAACGATCCACCCATGCCCTTCCTGGTAATAATAGTGGATGAATTAGCCGACCTCATGGCGTCTTACGGCCGTGAAGTTGAAACATCCGTTGTCCGTCTGGCACAAATGGCGCGCGCGACAGGCATTCATCTGATACTCTCCACGCAGCGCCCATCGGTGGAAGTCATCACCGGCCTCATCAAGGCAAATATCACCGCTCGCGTGGCTTTGCAAGTCGCGAGCCAAATTGATTCTCGCACCATTCTTGATTCAGCGGGCGCGGAAAAACTTTTGGGCGGCGGCGACATGCTTTTTATTTCCTCTGAATTTTCCAAACCTAAGCGTATCCAGGGTTCTTACATCAGCGAAGAAGAAATTCATAAAATAGTCAACCATATCATGGAGCACAATAAAACCTATAGCGATGATACGGCCACGGCGGCCGCGACTCTGAACGCCATTAAATCAGAAGGAGAAATGGCCGTCGCCGCGCCGGCCGTCGGCGGGCACGGCGATGTTTTTGATGAATTCGCGGCTGGCGACAATGACGATGATGAACTTTACGATGAAGCTGTTTCTACGGTTGTGGAAGCTAAAAAAGCCTCGGCCTCACTCCTCCAGCGCCGGCTCAAAGTTGGCTATGCCCGAGCCGCGCGACTCTTGGATATCATGGAAGCCAAAGGCGTTGTCGGCCCCGGCGACGGCGCCAAGCCTCGTGAAGTGTTTCTTGATAAAATCGGAGGCGATATCGCGCCAAACGATTTTCCGAATTCTTCCGAGCAATAGAGTTGATTATCCGATCTTGAGACAACATATCGCGTAAGCGATGGCAACTTGTAATTATCATTACAAGGCCTATAATTTTTGTTATGCAAGAACTGCGAGGCATCAAAGACATGCTGGAAGAGGCCATGACCTCCCATAGTCAGACCGCGTCTAAACTCGCTGACGCGACCGGCGTTCCGGAACGTTTCATCGCAGCCATAATCGAGGGCAACTTCGGCATACTGCCGGCCGCTCCTTATGTCCGCGGTTATATCAAAAAAATTGCCGCCGTCTTGGATCTGGATGGTGAAATCTTATGGGAACGCTATGACCGGGAAACCAAACCGCGGCAATCGGGAGGCAAAGATCATCTGCCGGAAAATAGATTTGCCATTAAGACACCCGACAAACGCTGGATAGCCGGCGCGCTCATCTCGGCACTCATCATTATTTATCTCGGCATCAATGCCAAACGCCATTTCGGCGTGCCGGATCTTGTCATTTTATATCCAACCAATCCTTTTAGCATCACGGGGGAACCATTTGTGAACGTAAGAGGCCGCATCAGCGGGAATAAAGATTTGGTTAATGTTAACGGCTCCGACATTTTTGTGGATGAATTCGGTGAATTTAAGAAAGAAATCACCCTGGACCCCGGCACCAACAATATAGACATCGTAGTCAGCCGGTTCTTGGGGCGCAGCAAAACCGAATCGCTGCAAATCATTTATGAGCCCAGCACTCAACTATGATCAAAACCTAATTCCCGCAATCATGATTGAGTGCCGGGTGAGCCATCGGAACAACCAAAAACGTCGCAATAAAAAAAATAAATTAATAATATATGTCAGAAAAAAAGACGGACAGCAAGGAAAAGGATAAGGACCTGGAAGGCTTATTATTATCGCTTCAGGAAAAATTCGGCGAAGGAGCCGTGATGAAGTTGGGCGACGCCCCCAAAGTATCGGTTGACTCGGTCCCCACCGGCTCAATATCATTGGACTTGGCTCTGGGCGTCGGCGGCTTGCCTAAGGGCAGAATTATAGAAATCTTCGGCCCGGAAAGCTCCGGCAAAACTACCCTAGCCCTGAATGTCGTTGCCCAAGCGCAAAAGAAAGGCGGACGCGCCGCTTTCATAGATGCCGAACATGCCATGGACCCGGAATATGCTTCCCGCATCGGCGTTAAAACCAAAGAACTCCTAATCTCGCAGCCGGATAACGGCGAAGAGGCCCTAAACATCCTGGAAAGCTTGGTGCGTTCCGGCATTATTGACGTAGTAGTGGTGGACTCCGTCGCGGCCCTGACTCCCAGGGTGGAAATCGAGGGCGAAATGGGCGCGCAATATATGGGCCTTCAAGCCCGCATGATGTCGCAGGCCCTCCGTAAACTGACTGCCATCTCCGCCAAGTCCCACACCATGATTATTTTCATCAATCAGCTCCGCGAAAAAATCGGTGTCATGTTTGGAAATCCCGAAACGACTCCCGGCGGGCGCGCCTTGAAATTCTATTCCTCCGTCCGCGTGGATGTGCGCCGAAACGCCCAGATAAAACGCGGCGAAGAAATCATCGGCAATCGCGTCACCGCCAAAGTCGTGAAAAACAAAGTCGCCCCGCCTTTCCGCACGGCGGAGTTCGATATTTTATACGGCGAAGGCATTTCATATGAAGGGGACGCCTTATTAACCGGCATCAAGCTGAACGTCATCGGTAAATCCGGCAATACCTATAGCTTTGAAGGCGAGAAAATCGGCGTTGGCATTGAAGCCGCCAAGGCCCACCTCAAAGAAAATAAAAAGATGCTGCTCGCCATCGCCAAAAAAATCGCCGATGCTCCACCGCCGCAATCCCAAGAAAAAGCGGAAAAAGAGGTCTGAAGCGCATCTCAATTACCAACGGCTCAACGGGAGATCCCGTTGAGCCGTTGGTATTACTGCGTCCTGATAAACCCGCCAGGGACGAATTGCTGCTGATATTGCATAGATTGAGTCGGCTGAACCGGCGCGTATGTCGGGACAGTTTGCCGCATCAGCGCTCCAAGTGAAGCAGGGCGCGCAGGTTGAGCCGCAGATTGAATGGCCGGCCGCGCAAACAAATTACCTAGTACCCCACCGCCAGAACCGCTTGATCTTGTTGCTTGAGCTGCGGCTCCGCTAAACCTGGCCAAAACCTCTCCGGCACGGGTTTTAATGACTATGGTCATACCCAGTTCTCTGGCTAAAATTTGAAGGGCACTCTGATGTTTGGAAATTATTAAAGCGTACCGCTGATATCTATCCGTACCAATGAAGCCAGTCTTCTTATCCTTGGAATCAACTTCCGCCTTGAAATCAGCCAGCATTCGCTTCTTTTCCGCAATTAACTGCTTTAATTCATTAACTAATTTTTCAATCTTCTCTTTCAGTCCTTCTTCTCCTTTCAAAGACGAGTAAGCTACATCTAAGAATGTGGGCCAACCTGCATCCCTAAAGTCCGAAGTTTTAGCACTAACTCTGTCGATGCCCCGTATAGTATTCTCTAATTTCGCAAGATCATCTTCCAGAAAAGCCGGTAAATAACCCGCCTCTGCCTCTTCTCGTATCGCACCTTCAAGCTCCTTTCCGCTTAATATTATATTCAGTAAAAGCGATTCAAATACGTTATCGAGTAACGACTCGGGTTTAAAATAAAGCTCACCATTATTTCTATCAAAGCCGTAAGCCACAGTGGGAAAACCATTACTCTTCCCCATGGCAAGCTGCCTTAGAGCTATAATGGGACCACTGAAAAAAGTAGAGCTTCTAGTCAACCCATTAGGATCTTGCGCCGAAAGCCGCACTTGTTTTAATATATCTTGATTTGTTTTATCTGTGCTTGTAACATCCCTTGCCAAATACACTTCAATTACGGCTCTAATAACGCGTGTAATTTCGTCCTCTATCTCTTGTCGCTTAGCTTCTATCTTCTTTAATTGTTTGGCATCCTGCTTTAAAAACTCTTTCATCTCATCGGGCTGCGTCTGCGCGAAAACCACGGATTGATTTACACCGATTAAGAACGGCTGCGACGTCAAAATTAACCCCATTAAAAATCCGGAAAGCGCCCTCTTAAAATTTCGTGTCATGATCTAATTATACCATTACCGCGTCTGCACCGTTGGCACAAACGAAGGCGCGAGAATCCCTCCTCCGGTTTGTGTTTGCGTCTGTGGAGCGGTGTAAGCAGGGATTGTCTGCCGCGGCGGCGCGGATGGCGTGGTGAACGTGGGTTGGGCGGAGGGGACGGCCGGGACCAATGTTCGCATAAACGGCACAGTGAAAGGCGTAGCTTGTTTAGTAGGAGTGGTTGGTCTAGAAAACGAAGTGCCAGACAAACCGCTTGGACGCGCAGATTGAGTTACCCGCGCCGCTACCCCACTCCCGGGGAATGACATGGTAACTTTACCATCCTCATCAACGATTTTGACACTCAATTGTTCAGGATAACCATAAAACTCAAAGGTCGCCTTTTGACCCGAACTTAACTTTACAGGAATAATAGTTCCGGTACCTTCCGTATTCAATACTGCGCCTCCGTAGATAAAAAGTATCCCTTTAAAATCTTTCCTTGCTGTCACGGACATTCTTTTAGTTTGCGGCGAAGATTCGAATAAAGGTCTAATGGGAATGCCGGAATTATGTACTTGACCGCTTGCCTGCACAACACGCACGGAACCATCGGGCCTACGACTCTGATCCAAAGGATCAACGGTGGTCCAATAAGGAATAGACATGGTCATACCTCCGGTAAACAAATTTCTTGGGATCGTCGCATGACCATCAACTGTTGCAAATTTACGACCACCAACACTAATCACGCTGCCGTCCAAAGTGTTGATGTTAACATTGCGGCCGTCAAGAGAGAAAAACGACAATGTAGTTGGCGGACATTTATTCTGGGTAATAACCGATGATTGGCCTCCAATGGGCATGGTTTGCAAGAACCCTACCCCACCACTCGATAAAGTAGAGATTACCTGATTGGCGTTTGGAACATCGACATTGATGTTGTACTTATGTTCATCCTCCAATAAACTTGTGATCTTTTCTATTGTTGAGGCCCCCTTGTCAATACCGGCCTCCGCGGCCTCTTTTTCTGATAACTGCAAGAAGGAGATTATCGCGTAAATCTTCGCCAATATCGCTATGGCCTCTTCTGCCTCCGCCATCTCCCGCCGTTTTTGATCCAATTCACCCGCGACTCTTTCGTAGTCAGCGCGGCGAGCTTCGAGCGCCTTTGCGTCCAAATTCCCGGCGTCAACAGCGGCCTCCGCAGCAGCCACTTGGGCACTGGCATCAGCCAACCCCTTTTCCAAGGCCTTGATTTGCTGTTGGGCTTCGAGAGCCGCTTGCGCCGCCGCCACTTTTAGACCATTGACTTCCGCGGCCCCAGCAGCCAACAACGCCTCGCTTACAGCTCCGCCCAATTTAACAATATTTTCTACCCCCTCCGCGGCTCCGGCGGCTGTACCCACGCCCACCACCAAAGCATTGCCCAAAATAATGCCGAGTGCTTTGCTCCCGCCTTTAAGCAAAGGCCCCAAAACAGGGATCTTGGTCAAAGCATCGGTTGCCCTTTTGGCCCAACCAACTATTTTTCCAATAGCACCCGCTTTGGCCGCCTGCGCTTCTTCGGCGGCAGTGATTACTTTTGACGCATCTTCAACTTCTCCTATGGCATTAACGCCAGATTGCGCTATACCCAAACCCTCTTTAGCGGCCTGGGCCTTCTTGGCATCCTGATATCTTCGTAAAACCTCCTGCATCTGTTTTTCCTCGGGACTCCCGGGGAGTATAGTATCACCCGGTCGCGGTACGCCAGATACTTGAATCGGCACCTTCTTAGCCGCTTCTTCCCCCGCCCTAATAATTTCCCGCAATCTTTGTTCTTCGGCTAAACGCGCAGCTTGTTGAGCCGCTTTTTGAGCCACTTTAGTGGCTTCCACCGCTTTACGCTCAACATCGCTCAAACTTTCACCTAATTTGCCCAATTCTGCCGCGGCACCCGCATCTCCCCTGGCAGCGGCTTGATGCAACCTTTTTGCCATCGCCGCATATTCAGAGGCCCACGGCTCACCCAACACCCTCCCCGCTCTTTGTAACATTTTGACATATTGCGGGTCATCTATCCAACACCATCCTAAGCGGGCATGGACTTCTTGTAATCTCTTATGTCCCTCCAACCAGGCCCTAGCCGCCTGCGCTATGGCCTCCAAACGCCCACCATCTTTTGCAGTCCTTAAACGCGTAATCTCTTGCTCAATATCCGACATAATGCGCGTAATGGTTTGCGCCAATCCTTGATCGCCTCCACCCAAAGAAGCCAATTCATCCCATGCCACATTGACCGCAAAAACACTCTGCGAAGTTATACCGAATATCAAAAAAAACCGTCACAATTCTTTTAACCATAATTTATAACCCTTTTTTATTATAATAACACATCAATCTTTCTTTACGGTTTATCACCGCGTCTGCACCGATGGCACGAATGAAATTAATAAAAATTTACCCAATATTTTATTCATATCTAAATAATACCAAATCGCTTACGCACCACGCAAACCGCTATATGCATAACAAAAATCCCCAAGCCGCGCGGACTTAGGGATATAACTTGAACAAATTTCTGAACAATTCAGCTACGAGCAAGGGGCCCGTGCCTCCGGGCGTCGGCGTCACCAAGCCGCCAATCGCGTCAATTGACGCCGCGTCGGAGGCCGCCGGATAACCGAAGTCAATCACAATGGTACCCGGGCAAACCATTCCACCGGTTACCAGCCCCGGTTTCCCCACGCCTGTTACAACGATATCGGCCGCGCCCAAAGCCCGCCGCCGCTCTTCGTCCGTAGAAATCGTGCGAAGCACGGTGACATCCGCGCCAACGGAGACAAGCCAAGCATTGGCGGGTTGGCCTACCAGACGGCCAAAACCATAAACCACGGCTTTTTTGCCGCGCAAGTCACGTACGTTTAAAGCGTCCAATATAGTCCTCACCGCCCCAGCCGCCGGTGGCGCTATCTTAGAATTTATCGGATCATCGTAGAACCTGCGCGACCATTCCTCACCCAGGCAATCAATGTCTTTTCCCGGCGGAATGGCGTTAAGAACTTTCTGCGTCTCTTCTTTGCCATAATCCGGTATCTTAAGCTGAACGATGGCGCCCACAACTGTCGGATCGCCGGCAATCTTCCGGACTTTCTTATAAAGCACCTCCGGCTCTATCGGCGCCTTGATTTTTTTGATTGAAAAATCAATCCCAAGCATCGCGGCGGTCTTTTTTTTCTGCCGCAAAAAAGACAAAGAATCAGGGGCGTCGCCCACCAGGATACCGACTACTTTCTTGCCGGAAAAATCATGGACTGATTTTTTTAATTCGGCAATGATGTTTTGAGCCAAACCCCGACCATCTATAATCATGATTTTCTCCTTGATTTGGAAGGTGCTATTTACATAACACCCGAAATTTTAATAAGGTAGCGGAAATTTTTTGCACAGCGCCGCGACATCCCGGCCAACCTTTTGCGGATCTTCGTCTCTAGTTAAAAGCCGATCAAAAAATTCGGCGATGCGCGTCATTTCTTTTCGTTTCATGCCTCTGGTTGTCACAGCCGGCGTCCCCAGCCGCACACCAGATGGCCGCAAGGGCTTTTCATCCCCCGGCAAAGAATTGCGGTTGGCGGTGATACCGGCCCGTTCCAAAATTTCCTCCGCCGTCCGGCCGTCTTTGCCGCACCTACGCATGTCTAGCAACATTAAGTGCGTGTCCGTGCCGCCGGTTGCGACGGCGAATCCGCGCTTTATAAGTTCCGCCGCCAGCGCTTTGGCATTTTTAACAATCTGTTTTTGATATCCCCGAAAACTCGGCTGCATGGCTTCAAAAAACGCCGCGGCTTTGGCAGCCGTCACGTTGTTGTGCGGCCCGCCCTGGAAACCCGGGAACACCGCCCGGTCGATTTTATATCCTATATCAATTTTCTCACGATT
>CAYHSY010000031.1:0-10704 GCA_964359435.1 uncultured Candidatus Saccharibacteria bacterium | reverse complement strand
CGATTTCTTTTGCATGCTTCGATTTTATCAGTGTCCTAATAGATTCCGGAATGGAAGTAGCAGATTTGGTTACGACTCAATCTCGTGAGATACTGCGTTGTTTTTAGCCGGAATATCCCCTCTTAAGGGAGGCGATAGCGCGCAAAAACAATGAAGATGGAACTTCTTGCCCCTCTCCACGCGGAGATGTTTAGAGTCAAATTTGAACTGCTCCCGACAAGAAACAAAAAAGAAGAGGCGCTCGACCCATGGCCGACACTCGCGCGATTTATACACAAATTAGCGCGATGACCCCTCAAGCTTTTTGGTGACACGGACGGAGATGGGCAAAATCTTTCCTCGAACGGCAACCGCGTCAACGTCAACTTCTACGATGGCCGGCTGAACATCAACAACTGGAACGACGAGGCGAATGACGCGATCGGCCTCGCTTCCTCCCGGAACTTCCGTCTTAATAACGCCCTATGAGGGCGTTATTTCTTTATCGCTTTTAGTAAACTTTTCCCAACCACCAAGCATTTTGCCAATCTCATCTAAAGATCTAACAACAACCGAATACGATTTGGCATCCATGGCGCGAATATCTTTAGCAAAAAGCAAATTGGCCCGCAGTAAATTCAATTTACGGCTTCCGAGCCGCAAATATGACAATTTCTCCGACTTGGGAAGCTGACTCGCCGCCATAACAGCTTCCATAAGTCCGCAAATGTCTTCCTCGCATCGCGAGCCAAGCCCATAGCGGTCATATCTGGGAAATTTTTTAAGACAAATGTAAAAGTATTTTCGCAACTCATAAATTTTCTTAAAAATTGGGATGTCAAAGGTATTCATGATTATGAAAAAATTTAAAGCTATTTTTGATAATTTAGATATTAAGGTAACCTTAGTTTCCGCTTGGATTAAGTTTAAAAAAGGCAAAACAAGGAGAACCGATATTAAACAGTTTGGCGGCAATGTTGATCATAATCTCAAAGCAATCGCCGAGTCGTTAGTCCAAAAAACCTATCGCCACGATTCCTACAAAGCTTTCACAATTCTTGATCCAAAACTGCGTCAAATTCACAAAGCGACGGTCAAAGACCGCGTAGTTCATCAATTTGTTTTTGACATATTAAATCCGATTTTTGAACCGACTTTCATATTTGATTCATATTCCTGCCGAATCGGTAAGGGAACGCATAAAGGAATAGAGCGACTCACTACCATCGCGCGACGAGTTAGCGCCAATAATACCAAACCCTGTTTTATCTTGAAATGCGATATCAGAAAATTCTTCGCCTCCGTTGATCACGCCATACTTTTACAATTAATAAAGCGGAAAATTGAAGATGATAAAATAATCTGGCTCGTAGAACGCATTATAAGAAGCCGTAGTCCCGGACTGCCGCTGGGCAATCTCACCAGTCAACTATTCGGTAATATCTATATGAACGAGCTTGATTGGTTTATTAAACACCGGCTCCGTATCCCCTTTTATATCCGCTATACCGACGACTTTGTAATTGTGTGTAATTCACGCGAACAATTAACAATTTGGCTGGAAAAAATACGAGATTTTTTGCGCCTTCGCTTAAAACTCGAATTGCATCCGAACAAAGTCACGATACGTAAATATCACTGGGGTATAGATTTTTTAGGATATATCCAACATCCCACTTATCGCCTACTACGCGCCAAGATCAAAAAACGCATATTCAGAAAAATAATCAAAGGCGTAACCGAACCGGCTTTGCAATCATATCTAGGAGTCCTTGGCCACGCGAACGCAAAAGCTTTGGAGAACGAACTAAAAAATCTATTTTGGTTTAATCATTTAGAATAAAAAAGCCGCGGAATGCGGCCACTATACACACTCGACCTTTTGTGCCGATTAAAAGATTAAGAAAGAAAGAAAGAAAGAAGGAATTGGAATTCTCTTTTGAGCATAGATTTAGTTTAGCAAATATAGAAAAATAAAAAAGCCCTGGAGTTCAAAGCGAATTTGAAAATCCAAGGCCCAAGGATCAAGGGATCAAGAGTTTCAAGAACTCCAGATCCCAGTTACTTTTCGAGGAACTTCCCTGCCTACGGCAGGCAGGCGGGAGGAAGCGAGGCCGACCGCGCCATCCGCCTCGCCGCGCCAGCGGTCGACGTCCAGCCGGCCACCGCAGAAGTAGACGCAGACGCGGCCGTATGAGGAAAGAGAGCTGGTGCGCACCCAGACGTCCGAGAAGAGCTTTTCGCCGCGCGCCAGAGAGTAGAGAGTCGCCAGAGAGTAGGGAGTCGCCAGATAGACGACTTCCACGGCCCGAGGCACTTCTTCATCCGGCGAAAGGAGGGCGCGCTTCTGACTCATTGTCGCGTCATAGTCACCCGACTTGACCAACACACGGTGCTTCATCGTTCAATCCTTTCGTGGAAAACAGATTAGCAAAGAACCCACTAAACCACAGGGTTTAGTATATGAGCAAGATAGCAAATAAATTAAAACTTGTCAATGCGCCGCTGATGGCGGGGTTCGGGGGAGAAAGGAGTCGCGAGGAAGATATCTATGGCTTTATACGCTTCCTCTTCGGTCACGAAACGGGCGCCGAAGGACAAGACGTTCGCGTTGTTGTGTTCACGGGCCAGGCGGATTTGCTCATAAGGGTCTTGGCTCACGCGGCCGGCAATGTCGGCGGACTCCACCGGAGGGCGCGGGCCGTAAAAGACGGCGGCTCGGACACCGCGCACGCGGTTTGCAACCATCGCCTCGCCCTGTCCCCCGCCGCCCATTATGAAGGCACGGCTGTCTTCCGGGTCTCCTGCGACCGCTTCCGCGGCCGGGCGGATAAAATCCGGATAGTCGTCGTCTTTATTAAATTCAAAAGGACCGAGGTCTTTAACTTCGTGGCCGAGACCTTCCAGATGATTTTTAATTTTGGCCTTGAGTTCTAAGCCCGCATGATCGGAAGCGAGAAAAATTATCATAATTTAAAGTGTAAATATCAAAATGTATCAATTTATATAAGATTCTTCGCGCAACGTTCAGGTTGACATTGACCGTAGAGGTATAAAATAATTTGTTTTATTAATAATTTTTTTCTGAATTTTTATAATCAATTCTAAATTTTTATTAATTTGTTTTAAAATTCTTAGTCCATAAATATAGTCGAACTTTTTCAATTTTGATTTATCGTTTTTCATTTTAATTATTGATATCCCCCACCTTATTCCTCCCCCTTCCTAAGGGGGAGGAAACTATGGTTGTAAATTTTCCATTTTTTATAAAATCACCGTAAGATTGCCGCGGTCGCCGCGCTCCCTCGCAATGACGGGCTAATTATAGCGCTTCCGCGGATTTAATAACGTGTTTTACGAGCGTCGCCACATAGCCCCATTCGTTGTCATACCATGAGAGCACTTTCACGAGGTCGCCGTCTATGACTTTGGTATAGGCCAAATCCAAAATGGAGGCGTGGGTTTCGCCGATGATGTCGGAGGAAACAACTTGGTCGTCCGCGATCTTCACCAAACCGGCCCAGCGTTCGGAAGCGGCGGCTTTTCTTAAAATTTCATTAACCTCTTCCACGCTTGTATTGCGCTTGGCGACAAAAGTAAGGTCTGCCAAGGAACCGGTTATTATCGGCACCCGGTAAGCCAGCCCGTCAAATTTACCCGCCAAGTCCGGCAGGGGCCGCGTAACAGAAATGGCGGCGCCCGTAAAAGACGGCGAAATGTTTACAGCCGCCGCCCGGCCGCGCCGGAAGTCCTTGCCGCGCGTGGGCCCATCCACCAAGTTTTGAGTGGCGGTATAGCCGTGAGTGGTCGCCAAAAACGCCTTTGCAATGCCGATACTCTCGTGCATGATAGCGACGACCGGATGCGTGGCGTTGGTGGTGCAGGAACCATTGGAAGTAATTTTGCACTTGGCGAAATCTTTTTCATTCAAACCCATCAAAACAGTTTTCGCGTCATCGCGCTCATCATCTTTTGCCGGAGCTGTAATCACAACCCGCTTTGCCCCCGCGACCAAATGCGCGCCCGCCTTCTCAAACGATTCAAATGCGCCGGTGGATTCGACCGCGATGTCTATTCCCATCTTTCCCCAAGGCAATTTGGCTGGGTCTTTCTCCTGCACGACTTCTATTTCCTTGCCATCCACGACGAGCATGCCGCCGACACCCCCATGATCATGCGTCCACTCCACGGACTTGTCATACACGCGGTAGACGGAATCGTATTTCAAAAGATAAGCCAAGTTTTCTATATCGCCCAAATCATTGATGGCGACAATTTCAAAGCCCTTTTGCCCAAACATTTGGCGGAAAAAGAGACGACCGATGCGACCGAAACCGTTGATAGCTATGCGTATATTTTTGGATTTAAGCATAAATTTTAATTTATAAATTAATCTTAACTGAATATTATAAAAATTAAAAATGCAAAAATCAAAGTTCAAAATGGCAAATTAAAATTAAAAAATTGGGGGATATCTAGTTCTTTAACTTTTTATTTATCATCTATATCTATTGTTTTGATATTTGATTTTTTATTTCTTATGGTAGCCATTCAGTCTTATAAACACCAGTAGCCCCGCGGCCATCATGACGGCACCATAAACAAAGGCGGCAGCGGGGCTCACAAGCGTCCAAATGCTCCCGCCGATTATGCCGCCGACCAAAGACGATAAACCGATCGCCGATTGAAGAAAGCCCTGGCCGGTCGCGAGCTGATCGGGCGCGACCAATTTGGCGGTGAGGGCGCGCTCCACTCCGTCGGTCATGGCGGAATAAAGGCCAAAAACCACGAGGCCCGCGGCAACGGTTGCGAGGCCGGTGGCCGCCGAAAGTATGCCGTAAGAAAAGATGGCGCACAGGAAACCGCCCACAATCACTCCCCGCTCGCCAATCCTGTCAGAAAGCCGGCCAAACGGTATGGCAAAAACCGTGAAAGAGACCGTGTAAACCAAATACATAAGCGGAATGGCCTTGTCGGAAAGGCCGATGGCGGAGGCCTTCAAAATCATGAGCGACACAGGCATGAGCCCCGCGCCAAAGATGAAAACCGCGATCAGGAATAGTTTGAATTTGCGGTCAAATTTTTTCAGAGAAAATGAAAACGGCACCGGCGTTTTGGGTTTGATTTCTTGAGGGGTCCGGACTTCCCGCACAAATACAAAACATAAAACGGCAAAAATACTAATCACGGAAGCGATGACAAACATTGCGGAGTAATCGCCTGAAACCAAGGGGAATAAAATGATCGCCAGAGTGGGGCCCAAAATACCGCCCATCGCGTCCATGGCGCGCTGATAACCGAACGACTTGCCCAGTTCTTGGGGCGGAACGGACTCCGAAAGCAATGCGTCGCGGGGCGAATCACGCAAGCCCTTGCCCACGCGGTCCGCCACGCGAATCACGAACACTTCCCAAAACTTACCCACGAAAGCGAGAAAGGCGCGCGCCGAAACCGCCAGCGCGTAACCCAAAACAGCCGGCAATTTGCGCCGACCGATTTTATCCGACAGCCAGCCGGAATAAATCTTCAAAATACTGGCTAGCGCGTCCACAAACCCCTCCATAAAACCCAAAAAGGCCGCCGGCGCGCCCAAGACCACCGTCAAAAATCCCGGCATCAAGGCATAAACCATTTCCGCGGAAAAGTCGTTGAATAAGCTGACGAGGCCTAAAAAGAAAACATTTTTGCGCAAACCCAAAATCCTGTTTTGCGGATCAACCATGTTTTGAGTTTAGCATTGATATATAAAAAAATCCCTCCCTCCGATAGCCATCGGAGTACTCCCTTTATGAAAGGGAGAATAAAAAATCCCTCCCTCCGATAGCCATCGGAGTACTCCCTTTATGAAAGGGAGAATAAAAAATCCCCCGATCCAGCCGAGGCATCAATAAAAATCGGCCTAGAGCTAACTTAATGCAGCATGATCCACCAACTGCCAAAACCCAAGAATAGGATTATGAGAATTTCCAATTGTTCTAACATATTTTTAAATATGACGGATGACCGAGGACGGAGGTCCGAGAACAGACGGTCATCTTCCGCCTCCTGTCGTCTGTTATCGGTCGTTCATAAGGGGTTGGAATTTTATTTAGGATTTAGAGTTTATCTCTATGGGAGTCCCGGGAACGATGCCGAAGCGCGCGGCAGTGCCGGCCGGAACCTCCAGCACATATTGCACCGGTACGGGCGAATAATAAACGGGGCGGATGGCGCGGTCGTCCGGCCGAGCGTTGGGCACAACTCCCGCCACCGATCCATTTTCAATCCAGATAATATCAATCGCGAAATTCATGTCTTTCATCCAAAAGCCCTGAATTGAGGGAACATCAAAGATAAAAAGCATGCCATGACCGTCTTCCAAAGGCGGATGACCGGAAAGTCCGCGGATGCGCGCCATGGGACTCGAAGCTACTTCCGCGACTATGGACTGTCCCCCGACTTGGAGGACCATGGTCTCCGCAGAATTATCCGACTTCAAGGCCCGTGGCAAAATGTTAAATATAAAAACAACCAAAATAAAAATTAACGCGACGAGCAGCAAAATTATAAAACGGCTGATCATATCAGGATCCGGGGTTTAAGGAATATGCCATAATGCCGAAAGCCACGCTGACGTTCAGAGATTCTTTCCGGCCGCGCATAGGGATTTCCGCTATGACATCCGCGATCCCCAGAAGCGCCGGCGAAATACCTTTAACTTCGTGGCCAACCACTATAGCAATTTTATCATGCTTTCTGACTTTTAAACTATCATAGGGGACGCTCCCCATAGCGCGTTCCAGGGCGATTACTCTGAATCCGTCTTTTTTAAGACGCCGGAGGAGCGGGGCCGCCCGGCGCACGCTCTCCCACGGCACCATGTTTTCCGCGCCCAAAGATGTCTTTTGGAATTGCGGACGCGGCTCGCCGAAAATATCAAAAGGCGCCGGCGTCGTCCCGGCCAGATAAAGTTTTTTAATGCCGGCGCCATCGGAAGTCCTAAAAATTGAACCGACATTCGCCATACTCCTGACGCTAACTATAATACCCACAACCATGCGCATAAACATAACAAAAAGACCCGCTTTTGGCGAGTCATAGATCAAGGATACTGTCACCCCAGAACTCCCGGATGGTGAAAGTCATCCGGATATCGCCCGCTTTTTCCCGAACCCATTTGGCCGGGCAACTGTCTTGATCGGCGCGCGATCTTGGCACGCAAAAAACCCATTCTTCCATCTCGCCGGTCGGCGCGATCTTCGCTTCCGCTGTGACAACCAACTCGCCAAGCACGAGTTTTATTCCACAGAAATCGCAATGACTCTTGGAACCGGAATAAGGAAAAACCGGACTGAAAACTTTCGTCTCAACGGACGACCGGTGCTCCCTCTGCCAGACCTCAAGACAATCGTCGCGACGGCCAAGCAAGCCGTCGGCCGCATCTTTGAAACAGATCAGTTTGCCGCCTTCCAAATCGTGCAGTACATAGTCACCGACCAGAAACCTCCGACCGCAAACCACACAACGCGTTTCATCGCCGGAATAACCGGGCGGTTCGGGAGGATCGGGCTTTTCCTCGACATCTGCCATGACCGCAATCTCCTATTCGACAGTCACACGCTTGATGACCAACGGAGTGAAGGGACGATCAACTCCGTTACGCGGCGCCAAACTCATCCTATCCGCCGCATCTTGCCCGCTCCGCACGCGCCCGAAAATGGTGTAATTGGGCGGGAGCGGCACATCGGAAACCATGATGAAAAATTGGCTGCCGTTGGTATTGGGGCCGGAGTTGGCCATAGCCACGATGCCTTTTTTGTAACCGGATTTATAAAGCTCTCCGGAGCGATCGATCTCATCCGCAAAACGATAACCCGGACCACCAGTACCGCACGCCCCCGCATCAGGCGATCCGTTCTTACCACACAGAGGATCGCCGCCTTGAATCATGAAGTCGGGAATAACTCGGTGGAAAGTCAGACCGTCGTAAAAGCCGGACCGGGCCAATTTGATAAAGCTCTCAACGGTCTTTGGAGCGGCTGAAGAAAGCAGCTCAATTTCTATAAAGCCGTTGTCGGTTTCAAGTTTGGCCAATTTAACCGCGATATTACTATCCATGGAATTTGAATTAAGAAAAGTCAATAAAAGATAAAACCCGACTATGATCAACGCGATCAATATTATGATGGCCAATAAATTTCTCATAATTCTCTGACGTATTTGGCCGAATTATATTTATTTTGGGCGGTCTTATAGGCCTCGGTATCACCCAAGAGCGCCGTGCCAAGCATTACGGCAAAAACCGACAAAGACAATAAAAAGATGATTTTATCCATAAAATGCATAGTAACTTATCCGGACCATAAAAACAAGAAGACCGGTCCGACGTGCCCGCCCAAAGCGGACAAACATCGGACCGGTCGATGAACCGGGCTGGCCTACCATTAACGGGGCAGGACGACCGCTCGCCGGCACCACGGGCACGGCACCGAAACAGTGGCGGCGGCTCCAGAAAGCTGGCCGTGAGTCACGCCCGAGGGCTCCAACCCCCCGTCGCCCACCACGACCACCTCCTTGCAGGTGATCGTGATGGCCAGGAAGTCGGCCGACTCATCAAACACCCTGAACCGTGCCTGACAATGGGGGCAGGACATGGTCACCCCCCGGCAGCAAATCATCTCCTGCGCGAAGTCCAGACCGAAACACGAACTGGCCCTCACCTCGGCCCCCGGCAGACCACTTGCGATCATGTGCATAATAGCTCCCTCCTGCTTGAAAAGGCCTCGCAAAGACACCCACTATCCAACAGCATTAATTATACCATAACTGGAATAAAAAAGCAATACCACCTATTATTTATGGTTTTATAACCCCAAATAGTTGACCGCGGCCTTGAAGCCGTCGAAAGAGCTGCTGATGACAACATGGCCATTTATCAAACCGGCATTAAACGAAGCGCCCGGAGCGGTGAATTTGGCATAACGCGCCAGATAACCCTTGTATGGCCCGTCTTTGAACCCGGAATGAATGCCGGGATCAGCCACATAAAACAACCTCACATCTCCTTCTTCCAATCGGGACAGCAAGGCCAGAAGATCCAGCTCGGCGGAAGCAGCGCGCGCCCTAGCCACCAGCCCGGGCCAAATGCCGTTCGAATCATAATACAGGAAACCGGTAAAATCATTTTCTAATAAAAGAGAGGATTCATTGGCTCCGATTTGCGGAGCAAGGGCATTCAGATAATCGGCAAAATTAACCTGACCGGCGGAATCGCTCACCGCCAATTCCTTGAGAGTACCCGCCGGTTCACTGACGCGAGCTTCCGTTTGCAGACCGGCGATAATATCCAAAAGTGAAACCTGCGGAAGCAGGATATCCTTGGCCACCGAAGTCGGAACAACAAATAATGACGCATGAGCCGCGGCGACCGGGGCCGGAGGCGGCACAGCCACGCCGCCGGTTTGCGGCCCTGCTGGCAGGGCCGATGGCGGCGGAAATAAGATTGGGTAAATAACAAAGTAGCCGAGCAGGCCCAATCCTATCACCAAAACAACGGCGCCGATAATTTTGAACATTTTTTTGATACCGGCGCGCGACGGGACCTCTATCTCCATGCCCGGCAGCTGATTGGCGGTTTCCGGATGAAAAATCGGCGCCTCTTCCTTTAACTCTTCAAGGCGGATGGTTTTGGACGCGGGCGCGCCGCCGCCGCTCTCTTTAAGCGAAGACATATCTGATTCGAAGGAACGGATGTCAACCTCCCGCGCGGGCGGAGGAGGAACTTTATCCAAAGACGGCGCCCGAGGCCTTTCGGTAAATGACGGCGCGGCGCCACCAACGGAAGATTCACTTAAGATTTTTGGGGGTGAAGGCGGCAGAATCCGCGGAGGGGGCGGAACCGGAGGACGCTCTCCCATACGCGACGCTCCGGCAAACGCCGGCGCAGACGATGGCCTAGGCGGCAGGGCCGCCGGACGCGGAGGAACAAAGGGCGGAGCCGGGCGGAGCGCGTCCTTGGGCGGCATTGAAGAAGGAGGCGCGCCGGATGGTTTTAAAATGGACGAAAAGCCCTGGCCGGGCGGAGCGGGAGGCGGAGGCGCGGACGGACGCGACGGCTCAGATGGGATATTGGAGTTTTGAGGATCCATATCTAAAAATAGAAACTGAAAATTATTAAAATGGAAAAACCGGTTTAGTTTACGCAATTTCAGTATAACACTCACCGGATAATACACGGCTGTGGATAAGCCGGAAGCAAGCAAGGCGCCAACCGGCCTTACGGCTGTGGATGAAGAACAACGCGGTAAAAAATAAAATCGGGTACCCGATATCACCTACCGAGTACCCGAACGATGACGAAAGAAACAGCCAACACGGCCACGAAGATCATAAAGGACGCAACAATGGCCGTCGCAAAACCGCAATGACTTCTGGCTATTGACACCCAACCGAATACCGCCGCCGCCCAACTTAGGCCCAAGCTGATGGCCCCCGCGACACGACCTAAGCCTGCGGCCCAATGCTTTTTCTCCGATCCCATCAGTTTCAGTTCCCAGTACATGAAGTTCGCCAAAGCGAACATCGCGGAGAGAATAAACGTCAGTATCCCACGGAAAGGCGGCGCCGGAACAATTACCGAGCCGCCAAGGCGAGACGCGACAACATCGGATAAGCCAAGCAATAGAACCAGAAGAAGCGCTACTACGGCGACGTCGCGCGCCATTTTGATGCCGGTTGTTTCCTGCG